>JBKJQV010000137.1:0-14022 GCA_046593815.1 Sediminibacterium sp.
AACGGTTTCAATCACAACAAAAAAATTAGGTGACAAAGTTGAAATAAAAGTAACCGACAACGGCGGCGGCATCCCACAAAAAGTATTGGATAAAATATTTCAACCATTCTTTACCACTAAGCCAACAGGACAAGGAACAGGATTAGGTTTGAGTTTAAGTTATGATATTATAAAAGCACATGGAGGGGAGTTGAAAGTAGAAACGAGGGAAGGGGAAGGAAGTACATTTACAATCACTTTACAAATAAGCCAATAGTAAACAAGACAGATAAAAAAGATTAATTTCAATTTTTGACTGAGCACAAAAGCTAATTTTAATATATGTTTTTATATAAAAAATAAGATTCAAATGTTATCTGAAAATATCTTAATGGGTTCAACACTTAGTGAAAAAACAATTTGTTTAACATTTGATGATGGTCCCGGGAGACCCTATACAAAAAAAAATGGCCCTCAAACACTCGAAATTGCTAAATACTTAAATTCAGAAGGGATTGTAGCAACTTTTTTTATGGTTGGAAAATATATTAAGTTATACCCTGAAATAGTTAGATCTGTTTGGCAGCTAGGTCATATTATAGCTAATCATACAACCAATCATCCCGACATGAACAGATCCTTCGGTGAAGGGAAAAACATGACTTCCGAACTCAAAGAAACTGAAGACCTTATAGCTGAATTTATTTATGATAATACTATGTACTTCAGACCTCCTTTTGGACGATGGAATAGTGATATGTGCAAGCAATTGAATAATGAACTTAACTCTAAACTCGACTATATCGGTCCAATTGGCTGGCATATCGACGGATCAGATTGGTGGTTTTGGAGTAAAATAGATAAAAACGCAGCATCCAAATGTGCAGAACACTATTTAAAATTAATTAGAGCAGAAAAAAAAGGTATCGTGTTAATGCATGATTCTAGTGCGAATAGATTTATTTGGGCACCAATTAGAAAATGGAATAATAAAACTTTAGAAACAGTAAAAATAGTAGTGTCTACTTTAAAAAAAGAAGGGTACTCTTTTGTAAGCCTTAATGATATCCAATTTGAAAATGTTTCTTAAATAATATCATATAGAAAACATGTCATTAATTAAGAAAACACTTTCTGTTTTTAAAAACATTCATTTTCAGTCATTGCTGTTAAATGGATTCATGTCTTTATTTGGAATTGTTACAGTTGCATTAATATATCGCGCGCTAACTCCTACCGAAGCTGGTATTTATATTTTTTTATTTACCATTATTAATTTAATAGACTCCATTAAGTCTGGTTTTTTAACTACTGCGTTTATAAAATTCTACGCCGGAGCAGATGAACAAAAAGCGTCAGAGGTTATTGGCTCAACATGGTTACTAACCATCCTTATCATAGCCGTTTTGGTCTTTGTTAATTTTATTGGCTATCTCTTTTTCCATAATTCAAGTAACATTACACTAGAATTATTAACTAAATATTTTTGGTTATTCATTATTTCGTCGCTCCCCTTTTTTATTGCAGGTATTGTTTTACAATCAGAAAAAAGATTTGATTTATTGCTTAGAATAAGACTTTTAAACCAAATACTCTTTACAGGATCTATTGTATTATTCATTGTATTAAAAAAAACCACCTTAGAAAACATTATCGTTTCATATATTATTTGCAGTGTGATTAGTAGTATAGTGGCAGTTATAGTTGGATGGTCTAAAATAGTATATATTAAATATGCAACTAAAAAGGGCATTTTAGAAATGTACCATTTCGGAAAATATAGTATGGGAAGCAGTTTGAGTGCAAACTTATTTGGCTTTACAAATACATTCTTTTTAAACTTTTATTTTGGATCTGCTGCAGTAGCAATTTTTAATATCGGCTCAAAACTATTACAGATTGTAGAAATTCCACTTGTGAGTATTGCAGGATCGGGAATGCCTATGTTATCTAGCTTTTATAATGGACGGGAATTAGACAAAATGATTTTTACCCTCAAAAAAATAATTGGAATTCTTTCTATTCTTTTTATCGGAGTAGCCCTTTTCTCAATAATATTTGCCGAACCTTTAATAGCATTGATTGGAGGAGAAAAATATATTCATACGGAAGCACCCAATTTATTTAGGATATTGATCACCTTAGCTATTTTATCTCCAGTTGATAGATTTTTTGCAATCACATTAGATGTTATAAATAAACCCCAAGTAAATTTTTACAAATTATTGGCGATGCTTCTTGTTAATTTATTAGCAAATTTTATTGTTGTATTTTACTTTAAATCAGTTTATGGAATTGCTATTAGCAATATTTTCCCAAGCATGGTTGCCATCATTGTTTCATATTACTATATCAAAAAAGAGATTAAAATTAATTTCAGAGATACATTTTCAATTGGATTTAAAGAAATGCGTTCATTTATAATGGCACGTATTTAAAAGGGTATTCGATAAATTATATTTAACTCGTAAAAAAAAATATTTAAATCAACGAAGAAATACATATTCTAGACTCCATTTCGAAAACTTGTACACCAAATAAATAAAACGCATTGTTCTTACAAAAATGTTTTTACTCAATTTCCATTCAGGTCGCTCATTTAGCATAGTACTAGGCTCATCCATGCTATTTTGTTGGTCGAATACCTCATTAAATTTTGTGTAAAACAATCCCTTGGCCTTTTTTTGTACAAACGATAAGCTCATTCTGTATTCGGTAGTATCGCCCTTGATACCTTCAATATACCTTCCAAATTTATCAAAGAAATTACTTCGCCTTACATGGGGATGATCGCTATAAAAATAAAATTTTCTATGATTTGCATACCATGGTGCTGCATGAAAATCTAATAAAGAAAAATCTTCATCGAAAGGTTTTAAATAAGGGTATAAGAAATACGAATAGTATCTAATGATATCGAGGCTAGAATCTGCTCTCATGAGTTTCATTGACTTAACAAAAAGCGCTGGAAAAATCGGCTTAGGTATAAAATCTTCCTGAACATATAAAGTATAAGGAGTTTTTACTGCATCTTGAGATTGATTATTATTATGCCCTAAACCTTTATTTACTGGCGTAGTAATTAAAGTAAAAGCGAATCTTTTTTGTAATTCTTCTACCTTGGATAGGTGATGGGGCTTACTCCCATCATCTGATACAATTACCTCTTCAAAAGTGCATTGTAAGTTTTCAAAAGCAGTCAACAAATTTTCTAAAGATTTACTGCGATTATAATGTGTAATAACTAAACTTACTTCATCAAAATAATATTTTGTAATTTCCATATAATCAATTAATATTAAAAATATTTTGTTGGTAATTCAATTTTAGAAAAGAAAACCAGCTTAATATTTTTATAAAAAATGGTCTATTGTTTTTTAATTCCATTTAATTAGTTTCAATAACTTTTCCATCTTCCATGAAAACATGAAAAGATAATCTAGATTAAATTTCACATTTTTATATAGATTCCTGATGATGTTAATGAAAACATTATTTTCAGAATAAGATAGTTTATTTCGATTTACTGTACTTGGCTCATCCTCTTTATTTATATGGGCAAACATGTCATTATAATTATCATTATAAATTGCCCTCCCTCCGTTTCTTATAAAGGACATCATCATCAAATATTCCGCTCTATCGCTGGGCAGGCTTTCTATATAACGTCCAAAACGCAATGAAAAATTGCTTCTTCGTAAATGACATGCATCGCTATAAACATAAAACTTCTTATACCCTAATTTCATTAAACCGAATTGCATCTCTGAGAAACCATTTCTGATAGATTTTAAATAGGGATATTTCCAGTAAGCCCAATATCTTGCTATATGAATATCAGGGCGCTCCTCCATTATTTCTAACGAATGTTTAAATTTTATCGGGAAGATATCAAGAGGTACAAAGTCTTCTTGAATATACAATGTATAGGGCTTAGTAACGGCATCATTACCCTTATTAATGTTGTTAGGAAGACCTTTATTAGTAGGCGATGTTATTAGTTTATAATTATATTTTTTCTGCAGTTCAATTAATTTTTGAAGGTGCATAGCTGAACTGCAATCATCTGAAATAACAATTTCTCCGAAAGTAACATTTAGCTTTGAGATTGATTCAAGCAAGCGGATCAAAGAAGCGCTTCGATTATAATGTGTTACTAATAATGTTACATTTTCAAAATTCATTTCAATAGGCACCATTTAATTTTGTTTTGTATATCTAAATCTAGTTAGTAATAGAATTGAATACGAATATAATAAAAATATATTTTATAAATAACTGATAAATTTAAGTAATGAGTTGGTTACAATTGACTTGATTTTTACTAAGTCAGTCTAATATTAGGCGCTTCTTTTTACATCAAAAAGAATTCCCACAGTATTTATATTCTATTTTTAAATGAAGTATTGTTTCCATTAATGAATATCAATAAAAACTTCCAATAGACATCCATTATTGCAAAAAAATTACATGAATAAAAAATAATTTTTTTCAGGGACAAAAACAGCTCCCAATTTTCCTAGATATATTAAGGGACCAGAAATCTCTCTAAAAATTAGGGCTTTAGATCGTGTTATTTACTATCCCCGTTTTATCATTCATAATCGCCCCATAGTTAACTCTTTCGGTATCATTTAAGAATGCCCGTTTTTGGATTGAATCTAGTAAAAGACAATGATAAAAGCTTCATAAATCATAGATAACACATAGATAAGCCATATTTAATAGGTACGGCTTATATATGGCTTATATACGGGTTATATACGGCTTATCTATGGGTTATCCTAGTTGAAAAGCCTATAATGTATCGTCCTAAAATAACTATACAGGTGAGTTGTTTATTACTGCCAGAACTTTACAGAGATATAGATAGTTGCTGAGATTGTTTCGGGATTGCTTCTGGATTGCTTCGGGAAGGGTATGCTGAAACCCCCGTGGAATATGGCTAAGTACGAACAAATCCCGAAGCGGTCTCGAACAATTAGCATTAAAACTGCAAAATCAGAATGGGTAACTGACAGAAAACAACCCCAACTTCCGAAAATACAATTCTATTAATTCACTATCACAAAATATACATCCGCTGCATTCCTTTTAATATTTCGAATTTCAAATCCATTGGGCTCAGTCACCAATTCTATAAAATCGAAAACTGTACAACTTTTTGGAAGTCCAGAAAAAATCAATGTAAAAACGCGGGTCTCTCCATATTCCAGTCTCGTCCATATAGGAGCGAGGCTTACATTTTCTGCATGAACCAATTCGCTTTTATGGTTAGATTCCTGATCAATTAAATAGGTAGTTGGCCAAATTCTAATTAAATCCATGAATCCTTCTGAAGTATATGAACAATGCACAATTACTTGCGACTCTTCTTGGATGAAAGTTTTTAATTGCAATAATGTATTAGCATTTATTGATACATCGGGTTTTGTAATTATTGTTTCGTTCAAATGCATAAAAAACAAATGTAAGAGACTATTATCTGGCTGTTATATTAAGTTCAGGAGTAGAAACTTTGGTTTATGTAAAAAATTAATGAAGTTCACCTGCCACTTCATGATCATCATAATCATTACGTAGATCAATTAATTCTTTTTTCATTTGTGTAATTAATCTCTTGTATTTATCTTGATGAATTAAATTAATTTGTTCTTTAGGATCCTTTTGCAAATCAAATAATTCCCACTCATTCACCGTATAAAAATAAATTAATTTATATTTTTCTCCTCTAATACCAATATGCTGTAATACTGTATGGTCGGCTTTATACTCATAAAAATGATAGTATAAACTTTTACGCTTCAGTGTTTTTATTTTTCCATTTAGCAATGGAGTTAAATCTACTCCTTGCATATTTTCAGGCTTTGCAATACCAGCAACGCCTAAAAAAGTTGGCGCATAATCTATGTTTTGCACCATTGTATTATTTACCGAACCTGCTTTAATATGATTAGGCCAACGTATGAGCAGTGGCGACTTCATTGAAACATCATACATCCATCTTTTATCGAACCAGCCATTTTGACCAAGATACATTCCTTGATCGCTCGTATAAACTACTAATGTGTTTTTGGTGAGTTGATTTTTATCGAGATAATCTAAAACCCTTCCTACATTTTCATCTATTGAAGCAACGCAAGCTAGATAGTCTTGTAAGTACCATTGGTATTTGTATTTTAATAATTCCTTACCTGCTGGTTTTTTTTCTTGCATAATTTTTCCACGTTCTGCATATATTTTTTTATAAGCAGCTCTTTCGCTAATGGGTATGCGATTGAAAATACTTTTGTAATAATTAATCTCTGCAGAATCGGGTTTATACGCAGGTATATCCATTAAGTATGCTGGATCTATTTTAAGATCGCTGCACAATTTCATATCAACCAATATGCTCATTGTTTGCAAATGCCAAGCTGTTCCTTTATTTACAGCGTTGTTGAATAAAGTTGAGGGCTCTGGAAATCGTTTCGTATGAAATTGTTCCACATACTTTAAAGGCGCCAAAAAGTATCGATGTGGTGCTTTATGATGAATATTTAAAGAGAATGGTTTTGACCGATCCCTTTTGTCGAGCCAATTGATGGCTTCATCGGTAATAACATCTGTTGCATAACCATGATAGGTACTCGTATCTCCTTTCATTGAAATAAATCGCGGCTCAACATATAATCCTTGTCCTGGTAATATTTTCCAATAATCAAAACCTGTTGGATATGAAACTAAATGCCACTTACCAATAATAGCTGTTTGATACCCGCTTTGCTGTAATAATTTTGGATAAGTTATTTGAGACGAATCGAAACGAGATCGATTATCGATCATTCCATTCTTGTGCGAATGTTGCCCAGTAAGTAATGTAGCTCTTGCCGGTCCACAAAGAGAGTTGCCTACAAAAGACTGATTAAATATCATTCCCTCTTTTGCTAGTCTATCAATATTCGGTGTTTGAATCAATGATTTATTATAAGTACTAATTGCAGAAGCATCATGATCATCACTCATGATATAAATAATATTTGGTCTTTCCTGCGCAGCAATAGTTAACGACTGCAATAAAAAGCACAATATTAATCGCATGGCGGAATTCATTTTTTAAATTTTAAACTCTATAATGATCGGCTCTCCATTGTTGAATTGCTTGCTTTATTTCTTTAGACGTCATTCCGTCTTTTGCAGCTCTCTCTGCCAAAGCAACAAACTCATTGTCGCTTGCAAATCGTAACGCAATTACTTGCCCAATTTTTAAATTTGAAGGCAATAGTTTTCCTGTTAAAGCAAAGTGACGCAAATTTTCTTCAGCCCTAATAGCGCGGTCCTGGGCCTTCAAGGCAAATGAGCGAGCATATATAAAAAACAAAACAAATAATACTGAAATCAAAACAATTAATGAAGCTGAATATACATTTTCGTGTGCAGAGGTACATAGATTTACAATTGAGCCAATTAATAAAGCAAGTATAGCTAATAAAGTGAGGCCATGCCAACCTGCTAATAGTCTGCTGTGATTTTTAAAGTTTTGTTCTTTCATTTTTTAAATTTTTTGTAAGTTACATGATACAAAAGTACTTTATGAAAAAACAATAACATTTAAACATAAAGTGTTTTGTTTAACTTTATTCTAAATATTTAGCCAAATGAAAAAAATTAATATTCTTTTTTGTGTTTTTTTAACCACAACAAGTTTTTGTTTTGCTTCTTCTAAAAATAGAGCGGCCGACGACGATAAATCCATCATAGGACGATGGGATTTAACCGTAACAATGGGAGAGAGAATGGCGCCATCTTGGTTAGAAGTAAAGCTATCGGGCGTAAAAACATTAGTAGGATATTTTGTTGCCGAAGGAGGAAGTGCAAGACCAATTGCCCATGTTTATTATAATGATGGTAAGGTTAATTTTTCTATTCCTCCACAATGGGATAGAGTTGATAAGGATATGACTTTTGAAGGTACTTTAGAAAATGATCATTTAAATGGAACCATTACAAGTAGTAATGGAAAATCATTTTCTTTTATAGGAGAGCGAGCACCCTTATTAAAAAGAATAGCTGTACCAGTTTGGGGTAAGCCAATCAAATTAATTAAAGGAAATACTTTAGAAGGATGGCATCCTTCAGGTAAAACCAATCAATGGACAGTAATTAATGGAGTTTTAACGAGTCCAAAATCTGGTTCTAATATTATTACAGATCAAAAATTTGAAGATTTTAAATTGCATGTAGAGTTTCGTTATCCTGCAGGAAGCAATAGTGGCGTGTATTTACGAGGTAGGCATGAAGTACAAATAGAAGACAATATGGGTAAAGAACCTTCTTCTACTTTCTTTGGTGGTGTTTACGGATTTTTAACACCTAATGAAATGGTTGCTAAAGCGCCAGGTATGTGGCAATCTTATGATATTACTTTAATAGGTAGAAGAGTTACCATTGTAGCTAATGGGAAAGCTATTATTGTAGATCAAATAATACCTGGAATTACAGGTGGCGCTATCGACAGTAAAGAGGGCGAACCCGGTCCAATATATTTTCAAGGAGATCACGGACCAATTGAGTTTAAAAACGTAATAATTACACCCGCTAAAAAATAATTAATTACCTACTAAGTGCAATTTGGTTTGTCTGCCATTAATGTATTTAAAACCAGCGTCATCAAAATAGCCATCTTGTTCTAACATGATGCGAATGGTTTTTTTCCATTCTTTTATTTCAATGGCTGCATTTAATTCTATGGAATAAGCGGTATTGTAATGCATCTGAAAATCGCCACTGCCGGGCACGCCCCCTTGCTGGTCCCATAGACCAATGGTAGGCCCTGCTGCGTGTCCATGAAAACCTATTGGATGAGTATAAATAGTTGCTGCAATATTTTCTTTTTTTGCCTGAGCTAAAGCATCTGCTAAAATTTGATTGCCTGTTTTATTTAATTTAAATTGAGTAGTTAAAATATCTTGTAAACGATTACCAGTTGCCATTGCAGATTTTAAATATGTGGGTGCATCTTTTTCATTATGTTTTAAAACGTATGCGTGTTCTTGAATATCTGTATTTAAACGCAAATAAGTAATACCAAAATCAACGTGTAATAAATCGCCTTGTTGTATTATATCTTTGCCATTAAAACCCTTGCTGGTAAAAGCTTTTAAGTGATCAAATGCTATTGAATCATTTCTTTGAATTTCAACAGATGGATGAAACCAAGTGGTGAAGCCCCTCTTGATAATTTCTTGGCGGTACCACCAAACTAAATCTTCCGAAGTTGTAATGCCAGGTTTAATTACTTTACTACTAAATCCTTCTGCAATAATATCTTTACTCATTTTAATAAGCTGAGGATAAAAAAGCATTTCTTTTTTGGTTCTTGTTTCAAGCCAAGCAACAGCAAGTGGTTCCGATGACATTACTCTATTCTTATAGATATCAGGCAACCCATTGGTGAATTGTTGAAATTCTGAATGATCCATACCATCGGCATGTGCAAAAATTTCTGAAGTATTTACGGCAATTTTCTTGGGCTGGTATTTTTCAACTAAAGCATTTAATGCATCCCATTGGTTAGGGTATTTTTTCATATCCCATGCAGCTTCTATTTGATCGCCAACATTATAACGAGCAACAGCAGACTTAGTATACAATTTGGTTTGTGGGTTATAATAAAAAACCAAAATGGTTCTTCTTCTAGCACTAATCCATGTGGCCGGTAGCATGGTTTTGATGATGGGGTCTTCATTGTATTCTCTAGTAATCATTACCCACATATCAATTCCGTTTTTTTCCATTAACTGGGGTAATAAATTATTGAGTCGATCTGCTAAAACCTCATCAATCACTTTGGCTTGATCTCTTAATGATAAAACTTGCGCACTGCTTTGTAATGATGATAGCAGTAAAATGAAATAAAAATACTTTTTCATATGATTATGCGGGTTCAATAAACAATAAATATTTTCCAATATATTGTAATATTCAGTAGAATAGAGCTACTAGTAATAAAAAAAGACATGAAAACCCCATTTAATAAATATGCGTATGCCGGATTTCTGTTGATTAGTGCTTATTATGCTCTCTATTCTCACGACTATATGTCAGCCGCATCCAATATGGGTATAGGCTTAATTTTTGACCCCTTTGATACCGAACAAAAATGGAACGACAGACCACGTTATCAAAAGATTTGGCTAATTGTACATTTGGCAATTACAGCTGCTTTATTTGGATTGGGTGTAGGAATAGCAGATAAGTTTAAAATGTAATCAAGCTTTTATTCTCTATTTTAACTTTATAGGTGAGTGCTTTAAAACAGTTTTTAAGAGAAGCAATTGGAGTTCCTTCTTTTGAACCAGTTATTTTAACTACAGATACGGTTGGTGATGTAGGGGCAAGTTTTTTATTGGAGATGATTTGTAAAAAATAAATATTAGATATTCCAAAAATAAATCCTCTCCCCTTTTCATCAATAACTAAAGCTGTTTTTTCGTCAATACCAATTCCTTTTGGTTTGATGTTGAAAGCAGATTGTATATTGGCCAAAAATGCAATATGCCTACCCATTCTATTTCGTTGTGTGTAATGAGAATCGGTAATTATATTTTTTAATATACTAGTTGAAATAAATTCTTTACTAATAGAAATTTTAGGCGATTGCATATTGGCTAATGCTTCATCGGTTGTGATACCATCCATTTTTGCATCAAATACATATTGCCCCATTACCGCTAAGCCCGCACTGGTACCACCTATTGGAGCATGTTTTATTTTGATTAAATAATTTAATGCCTCTTGTACAGGTGTATTACTCCAAAAGTTTATGTAATTCCATTGGTCGCCACCAGCAATAAAAACTGCTTCTGCATTTTGTATAATTGCTGCAGTTGAGGGATCAAGTGCTTCTTCTTTACTATTGATTAATAAAGTTTCTACAGAATTTACTTTACCTAATTTATACATGTATTCATTGTAACCAGCACCACCCGATGCTCTAATGATTACAATATCACCACCACCACTTTTTGCTAAAAACCATTTAACTGCTTCGTCAACATCGGTACTACCACCCATGAGTAAAAAGCCAGAACTGCAATTTGTAGTTGTATCAAGTTGATTACCTATTCTTCCCAAGCTTTTTGCATGGCAATAAATGATTGAGACAAAAAATAAAAGTGTTGATAAAAAAAATCGTTGCATTTATTTAGTTAAGCGATAAATAAAAACGGTAGCTCTTTTCATTAATAAGGGAAACTCTTTTGTATTGAGTACTTCACCTGGTGCGTGTGCTCCTCTGCCAGATGCGCCCATGCCATCTAAACAATCTAAATATGCAGCAACATATGAAATATCACCTGCTCCTCTGCTACCCGGATCGCCAGGTGTTACTTTGCCTATACCCATATCCTCACTGGTTTTGCTCAATGCCTCTGCTAATGCTTCATTACCTATAGTTGGTGCCATTGAGGGTATTCCATCGCTAAAATGAATGCTTGCTTTAGTGCCTAATAAATTATTGGTAGTAGTAATTTCTCGCATTGTTTTGCGGGCATTAATTTTTTGTTCTTCAGTTAAAAATCGCAAATCACCAATTACTACTGTTTTAGGAGAGATGATATTTGTTTTTCCAGATACAACTCCCTTTTGATTTTTAATATCCACGTTCATTTCAGATCCGCCTATAAATACGCCTGGATTAAATGATAAGTATTTTTCTTTACTAAGTGTTTCACGGAAGGTATTAAGAATACGAGTTGCTTCATAAATAGCGCCATATCCTGCACCATTAAACACGCCAGCTGAATGTGCCTGTTTTCCTTCTACTTCGAGCGTCCATCCACTAGCACCTCTTCTACCTGTAGCTATGCCTTTTAAACTACCGCCTTCAAAAGCCAATGCCACATCGTGTTGCTTTGCACGAGTAATAAAATCGCCTCTGCTTACTTCTCTTGGATAACCTCCATTTTCTTCATCGCCTGTCATGTAAATAGTGATGCTTGCATCATCTAATAAATTTAATTGATGCATAGCTTTCATGGCAGCAATTATCATTACATCGCCACCCTTCATATCATTAATACCTTGGCCGGTTATCGTGCTATCATTCAATACTGTAAAGGGATTAGTGGGCATATCGGGTTCAAAAACCGTATCTAAATGGCCTATCAAAAATAATTTTTTACCTTTTTTACCCTTGCGGTAAGCTACTAAATGCCCGCCTCTTTTTACTGAATCTGGCATATTAATCCACTCAATGGTAAAGCCCAAAGCCTTGAGTTCTTTTGCATATAAATCGCCGACTGCACGAACTCCTTTCATATTAAAAGTTCCACTATTGATATTAACAGAAGTTTTTAATAACTCCATCATCTGCGGATAATTCTTTTCTGTTTGTTGAATTAATTTTTGTTCAATATCTGTTAGGTTTTGGGCATTAGAAATACTAAACAAAACAAATCCCGTAAAAAGCAAGAATACTTTCTTCATATACTATTAATTGGTAAGGGTTTTTATTTAAAAATTTGCAATTAAATCAGCAACTTTAGTTGGTGCTTCTTCCATAGGAACATGCCCAATATTTTGTAAGATAACTAATTTACTTCCTTTAATATTTTTCTCAAAAAGATAAGCGTTTTCTACAGGAATTAATCCGTCTTTATCGCCCCAAATAATCAGCGTTGGCTTTGTAATTGTAGCAATTAAAGATTCATTGTGTTTCCTGCCTTTTTTAAACATGCTTAACAATGCGGCACGGTTTCCTTTACTTATTGCCATATCGTGATAACGATCTACTTGCGCATCAGTAACCCTATTTTGATCGTAATAAATTCCCTTTAAACTAGCTCTCACCAGTGCTTTGGGCGTTATATATAATAAGAGATTATTTATTATAGGGGTAGATGCTAATTTAAACCCAATAGAGCCTTTAGCGTTTTTTATAGGGTAACCTGTTGCATCAATTAAAATAAGTTTACGCACTTTTTCGGGATGAGCTACTGTGTATTCCCATGATATACCTCCACCTAAGGAATTACCACCGATATCACATGTTTGAACACTCAATGTAGTTAAGAAAGAATCTAAGAAGGTACTGTAATATGCAAAGCTATATTCATTAGTTGGGTTTGGTCCAGTTAAGCCAAATGCTGGTAAATCTAGTGTAATAACCCTGCGATTATTTTTCAATAAAAGTACAACAGAATCAAAAGTATTTAATGAAGAAGAGGTACCATGAATTAATAACAAGGGAACAGAATCTCTGCCGTTCCCTTCATCTCTATAATGTACTTGCATACCCATTAATGGCATAAACTGAGAGTTGGCATTGGTATATAATTGCTTCATATCGTTTAGTGATCTATCTGGCTGAAAAAACAACACAAATAATACAATCGATAAAACAATGACTGTAACAATAAAATAACCTATAAAACCAAGTACTTTCTTCATTTTGTGTATTTAGGTACTGATAAAAATACTAAAAAGCAATAGCAATAAATCATATAAAGGAAATATGCATTAAATTGTATAGCTTTTAAAGATTATGACTATGCAACCAGTAGCCGCACAAACATTTATTGTTGAGAAGTTAACCAAAGAAATAGATCCAATTTATGAATATCATAATGTACATCATACAACCGAAGTAATACATCACGCAGCTTTAATTGCAGAACGAGAGGGTATTTCTGGTCATGATAGAATATTGTTGTTAACAGCAGCTGCTTACCATGATGCAGGGTTTTTAGAAAAAAGTATTGGACATGAAGAAATATCCTGCACCATTGCTCGCCAGTATTTACCAGAGTATGGTTTTGAGCATAATGATATCGACGCAGTTTGTGAATTGATTATGGCTACCAAAATTCCCCAATCACCTAAAAGCAAACTAGGAGAAATTTTGTGTGATGCAGATTTGTACTATTTAGGAACAGATGATTATGGATTGATGGCTGAAAAATTATTTCATTTAGGTACTCATGAAATAATTTTTCAGCCATCAATCCATAATCATCTGTTCCTAAATAGTACAAATCTGCATCACACAAAATTTCTCCTAGT
>JBKJQV010000319.1:0-6945 GCA_046593815.1 Sediminibacterium sp.
GTTTACGTGCTGTAAATTTTTCATTATATTCTCTAATATTTCTACAACCAGCTTCTTTTAAGAGATCGTATCGATTATCCATTTCAATACAAAGCGCATTTAAAGTATACACAACTTTCTTGGTATCTGTAATGATGGATTCTTCTTCACCTGGTAATTTGGCCAAAAAATGTTTTTCAATTACACGGTATAAACTTAACTCAACTTTTTTTGGATCAACCAAAACGAATTTTAATTGAGATGGATGTTTTTTATAAAGCAACGAAACAAGTATAGCATTTAATCCTACTGATTTACCTTGGCCGGTAGCTCCTGCCATCAAAAGATGAGGCATTGCTGCTAGATCAACAATAAAATTATCGTTATCAATTTTTTTACCGATTGCAATTGGAAGTGAGAAAGGGCTAGATTGAAATTTTTCGCTAGCAAGCATTGTTTTCATACTTACTAAAGTTTTACGAACATTGGGTACTTCAATACCTATGGTACCTTTACCTGGTATTGGTGCAATGATACGGATGCCGAGCGCAGCGAGGCTAAGTGCAATATCATCTTCCAAATTTTTAATCCTACTAATACGTACTCCAGGTGCAGGCACTATTTCATACAGCGTAACAGTTGGTCCTACAGTTGCTGCTATTCGTTGAATAGCAATATCATAATTTTTAAGCGTTGCAATGATTTGATTTTTATTGGTCTCCAATTCTTGAGGATCATGAACTATTTTTTCACTACCATGGGTTTCTAATAAATCAAGCCCTGGATACTTATAATCTTTTAAATCTAACGTAACATCATATTTGGTTGCAAGACTTCCTAAAGTAGCTTCAATAGACTCAATCTCTTCTTCAGAAATATCGGAGCCATCTTTAATCTCCAGTTCAAGATTAGGTGCGGTGGGTGCTATATGTGCTGCAATGTTTTTAATGATTGGTTGAATTTCTGCAACTTCCTCCTTTGGTTCAATTACATCTTCTTCTTCAATTTCATTTTCCTCCTTTTCAATTATATCAAAATTATTCATTGGGTTAGATTCTATATTAGTTGAAGGAAGAATTACTTCAACTAATGAACTTTCATTCTTTAGTTTATTATTACTAATTGGAAGTTCTTCAGTTTGCAACTCTTCTGGAATTTCTTCAACCACTTTCAACGGTAAAGCTTCTTCTTCTTCAAAAGCAAGGTTTGGTGATAAATCATTATCTTTTTTATCAAAAACATCAAATTTCCAATCCGGAATTTTAAAAGTGGGATTAAACCGCCAGATAATATAACTAAAAAATGAAAGACCAATAATTGCACCTGTACCAAAATTACCAACCCATTTTGTTACCCATTCACTTACCAATTCTCCTACTGCCCCACCCCAAGAAAAATCAGCACCTTTAGTTGCGAAAGCAAAACTCATACTAAATACTAGTAATCCAACTAAAACATATTTTACATTTCTAAGGAGTTTGAATACTTTTTTTCCGAAGAGCAAATTCACCCCTAACACAAAAAAGAAAGTACAAAAAAGATAAGATGCTAAGCCAAAACCATTGTACCATAAAGTATGTGCACAATAAGCACCTAATACACCCAACAAGTTAGTAACACGAACATCATTGGTAGCAAAAATACGAATACCAAATTGTTGAACTTTATCTTGATCTTCTTGCCATGTAAATAAATAAGAAGTAAATGCAATAAAAAGAAAAAGTGTAAACAATAAACTTATTGATCCTGCAATTTTTGCAGTACGCTCATCTTTTACCACTTCCGTTACAGTTATTTCAGTTTCTTTATCGGGCGTAAGCGATTCAGGATCTGGAGGTGGTGGCGTTTTCTTTTTTAAGCTATTTGCCATGAAAACAAATATAAGCTAAGGCATATGCAAAATGGCTCAAATTGGGCAATGTGCAAAACTGATTTTAATTTGAACAGTTTTCCACTTAACGTTTGTAACTAGCTATTTTAACTGATAGGAAAACCCATCCTGATATTAATAATAGTCCACCTATTGGCGTAATAGCGCCAATCCAATTAAATTGAGTATTACCAGTTACAGATAATAAAGTGAGAATATATAAAGACCCAGAAAAAAAGCAAATACCAAATATAAATAACCTCCCTGCAAGTAAAATCCCATTAACAGGGTACTCTTTGTAAAGTATTCCAGTAAGTGCTAGTGCAAAAACATGAAAGAATTGATATTTTACTGCAGTTTCATAGGTCGATAATATTTGCTCATTTGCATAAGCCTTTAGCCCATGAGCTCCAAAAGCGCCTAATAAAACTGCGAGAGCACCCAAGAGTAAAGCAGTAATAATAAAAGGTTTATGCATGCTGATTAATTATTTTTTTAAAATTTTTTAAAATTATTTCTTCGCTAATTAAATGGTGAGTTGCTTGAGAGTAATATGCTTTACGTTCTTTGTATTTATTGGTAAGGAATTCAATAATACCTAATTCGTCTAAATGACTAATTAAAGGTCGGTGACTTTTTTCCTTCAACAATCTTTCAGTTAACACTTCGATAGGTTCATCTATCCAGATAGTTATACCTTGTTCATTCATCCATTTCATATTTTCGTGAAAACATGGAGTTCCACCTCCAGTTGCCAATACAAATATTTTTTTTTCAGCAAACCAACGTAATAGTTTCGCTTCTGTTTCTCTGAAATATTTTTCTCCATCTTCATTAAATATTTCACTTATGGATTTTTCTTCTTTTGCTTCGATTATAAAATCCAAATCGTAACCACCCGTTTTCAACATCTTAGCTAGTTGCTGTTTCCAATAACTTTTACCACTTCCCATCATTCCTATTAAAAAAATTTTCATAGAAATATATTAATTAATGATCTATAAGTATACGATAATTTTTACCCTGAACTTGTTGAAGGGGTGGGAATACGGAATTAAGTTATTTATTAAATTAAGTTTATTTAAAAGCATTAATTCCAGTTATATCCATTCCAGTGATTAAAAGATGAATATCATGAGTGCCTTCATAAGTAATTACGCTTTCTAAATTCATCATATGCCTCATAACACTATATTCTCCTGTAATACCCATGCCACCAAGCATTTGGCGAGCATCCCTTGTAATATTAGTTGCAATTTCGCAGCTATTTCTTTTAGCCATACTAACTTGCTGGGGAGTTGCTTTTCCTTCATTCATTAAAACCCCAACTCTCCAAACCAGCAATTGTGCTTTAGTTATTTCTGTGATCATTTCAGCTAGTTTTTTCTGCTGAAGTTGAAACCCACCTATTGGACGATCAAATTGAATTCTCTCTTTGCTATATCGCAATGCTGTATCGTAACAATCCATAGCAGCACCTAACGCTCCCCAAGCAATTCCAAAACGAGCTTTAGTTAAACAACTCAATGGCCCTTTTAATCCTTTTATATTTGGTAATATGTTTTCTTTAGGAACTTTTACATTATCAAAAACTAATTCACCTGTGGCACTTGCACGTAAACTCCATTTACCATGAGTTGTTGGAGTTGAAAATCCTTCCATACCTCTTTCAACAATAATCCCTTGAATTTCACCAGCATCATTTTTAGCCCAAACAACAGCAACTTGAGCAAAAGGTGCATTGCTAATCCACATTTTTGCACCGTTAAGAATTACATGATCGCCAGCATCTTTATAATTGGTAAGCATTCCTCCTGGATCACTTCCATGATTCGGTTCTGTTAAACCAAAACAACCCAACCATTCTCCTGAACCTAATTTAGGTAGGTATTTATTTCTTTGTGCCTCATTTCCATATGCATAAATCGGAAACATTACTAAACTACCTTGAACACTTGCTGTACTTCTTACTCCGCTATCACCTCTTTCAAGTTCTTGCATCATTAAACCGTAACTTATATAATCTAACCCACCACCACCATATTGTTCTGGAATTGTTGGTCCGAAACACCCTAAATCTCCCAGTTGTTTAATAATTTGTTGCGGAAATTCAGCTCTTTGTGCATAATCTTCAATTATGGGAGAAATTTCCTTTTTTACATAATTACGAACAGTTTCACGAATCAATTTATGTTCATCAGTAAGCAAATCATCTACCATAAAATAATCTGGAGATTGAAAAAGATCGGTCCTTGCAGCCATCGAAAATAATTTATATAATTAAATATTTACAAAAATACAGCCTTTCATTACTATTACTGCTTTTTCTTGTTGCCTGATTGTTCTACGTCTCTATTCATTTCTTCTAAATCAACAGGACGTTCTGTATTATCTCCTATCAAATACCTAGCAAAGTAATCGCTCATGCCCCAAAATACATATTCAGCCATATCTCCAAAACCATGACGCTGAGTTGGTAATATTTTCATATCAAAACGCTTGTTTGCTTTGATCAGTGCATTTACTAAACGCATGGTATTTGCAGGATGAACATTATTGTCGATTTCCCCATGAAATAACAATAGTTTTCCTTTCAAGTTTTTTACTAAATCAGGATTTTTATCAATGTTGTATAAAAAACTTGTATCACCTTTCTCACTAATAATTTCTTTTACCCCTTGGTGCTTTTCACTCCACCAACGATTGTAAATAGCATTATCATGATTGCCAGCAGATGAAACTGCTACTTTAAAAAAATCTGGATATACTAATAAAGCTGCAGTACTCATAAAACCTCCACCGGAATGACCATGAATGCCGACTTTTGTTATATCCAAATATTTATAACGGTCAGCCAATTGTTCAGCTACTGCTTTTTTATCTGCTAGTCCATAATCGCGTAAATTACCATATCCATAATTATGGTACCATTTACTTCTACTAGGATGGCCACCTCTATTACCAAGCGTAATTACCACTACTCCAATCTGAGCTAACCGATCAGTTCTATCAAGACCTCTGCTAAAACTAGTATTCATTGCTTCAGTTTGTGGGCCAGGATAAACATACTCTACGATTGGGTATTTTTTTGTACTATCAAAATCAAATGGTTTATACATTACACCAAATAAATCAGTGATCCCATCATCTGCTTTTGCTTTAAATATTTCCGGAAACTTATAGCCTGCAGCAAAAAGATTCGTTAAATCTGCAACTTCTAAATCCATAATTTTTCTTCCGTCGGCAGCATATAAAACAGATTTAGGAACAGTGTTTACTCGAGAATAATTATTTACAAAGTACTTTTTATTATCATCCATTGAACCACTATGATCAAAATCTCCAGGATTTAATAATTTAAGTCCAGTACCATCAAAATTAATTCTGTAAAAATGTAAATAGTAGGGATTTTCTCCAGCTTCTTTACCATTGGCGGAGAAATACAATACCCTGCTTTTTTCATCAATACCTAAAATATCTTCTGCATGCCAAGATCCGGATGTAATTTGATTTTTTAACTTACCATTTTCATCATATAAATAAAAATGTCCCCATCCATCATCTTCACTCCATTGTATTAATTCTTTACCCTCATTTACCAACCCAATTCTTCTAATTTCAACATAGGTATTTAATTTTTCTTCGATTAATGTTTTTGCAGTTGTAGATTTTACATCTACTACTCCTACATCAATTCTTTTTAAATCGCGACTTGTTCTACTAAAATAAAATTTGTCGGCTGTACCTAACCAAATATTTGTTCTAAACTCATCATCTCTAGTATTAACTTTAGCAGGTTGACTCCAAACATTTACTGTTTGATCTCTATACATCCCAGTAGTAATTTCTTTACTCGATTTAGTTGACCAATCAAATAATAATAAATGTTCAACAGGTGATTCTTTTTCACCTGGCATCCAGTATTTATAAGTTTCTAAAGTTGGTCTTGGATCTGCTATACTATTGATTACCCAAAGATCTTTTACTTTTCTATTATCAGTAAGATCAATTACAAAGTGTTTTGAATCTGGCGACCACAAAACGAATGCAGGTCTTCTAATTCCTTTATTTTTTTCTCTCTCTACATTTGTTTCTCCATTTCCATTGCTATGATATCCAAAATCGTCTACTCCATCTTTTGTTAATTGAGATTCTACAATTGTACTGTCTTTATCATTTACCAATGCCTTTTGATAATTGGTTTTATCCATCCAATAAAGATTATTGTTTTTACCATATAATACTACATTACTATCTGGCGAAAAGCTTGCCCAAATTGGTCTGCGTTTTGGTTTTTTAAATTCATTGAGTTGATTTAATTCACCAGTTATGATGTTATATTCAAAGAAAAATATTTTCTTTTCTTTTACTTGATTGGCGTTTCCCTTTTTTGCAGTTGTATCTTTTTTTTCATCATCCTTGGTACTTTTTACTTCAAAATGAATCCAATTTTCATCTTTAATAAAACGCATGCTATCAATGTTTAAATGCTGAGCATCCATTGGATCATCTGTTATTCGAGTTAATTTTGCAGCAAGAGCAGCATGATCGAACAACAATTTTTTCTCTCCTTTTGATGCGTCTACCATATACCATTTTTTCCCTTCACTAGTTTCATACATGTACCAAAACCGATCGGTTTTCTTAAGCCAATGTGGATCTACATTTAGACTAAACACCATTTTCTCTACTTTTTTAGGCGCAAATCTTGCGGCTAATACATAATTAGCTTTAGGTGAAGGTGTTTGCTGTGCATAAATAAGAGAACTGAAAAATAAAGCAATCAGCAACTGTAAATATCTCATAGTTAAAATTTTGAGGTCTGAAAATACTAGATTCCAAATTATAAAATCAAAATATCTATATAAATGGTGGTAAAATGTATTTTAAACGAGCTTTTTGATTTAATTGAAAGGAATTAACTTGCAATAAATGAATCGCATGGCATTTGAATTTGAAACCGGAATAGAGTTTGCATTAAAATCCGATAAAAATGATGTTTTAAATAAATACAAAAGTCAGTTTTATTTCCCACAACACAATGGAAAAGACGCCATCTATTTCTGTGGAAATTCTGTAGGATTACAGCCAAAAAC
>JBKJQV010000249.1:0-6870 GCA_046593815.1 Sediminibacterium sp.
TGAATTAAGCCAGCTAAAATATTTCTGTTGCGAACCAATTGAGCATTTACACGACGCATATAATTGGTTAGTTGCCCCGATTGTTCATTGTGAAAGCTACTTCTACAATAGTTGTTACAGAACTTTTTATCTGTTCTTCCATTTGTTTTTTTAGCACAATACAAACAGTTTTTTTCTATCTCCATTGATGAATTGATATAGGGATCAAACAGCAGGTAAATTAGAAAGGATATGTTGTTTATTTACAGGTATTGTTACCCAAATAATTAGTTGAAATCACGGATTTTCCTCCATAAAATAAAGATTTCGTAAAATAATTAATTGGCTTATTCTCAATAAGTTATCTGCACAAATCTGCCATAATATGTCAAACTTACTTGCTTTTTGTAAAGTTTATTTTACATTTTGTAATATTATCTTTACTTTTATAAAAAATTATATATGCAAACAACATTTTTACTACCTCAGAAACTTAAAAAAATTGGTTGGTGGTTATTTTCTTTAACACTACCACTTGGCATTTATATCCTTTATAATAACGGTAGGATAGAATTTGATTTTTTAAATGCAACGGTTTATACTTTTTTTCCAACATCTTTTTTTTCAAATAATTCACATTTTATACCTGTTAACTTAACAAATACAATTGTGGGTGTTTTATTTATTCTTGGTTCATTAATGGTAGGATTTTCAAAAGAAAAAGTAGAAGACGAATACATTGCAAGCATTAGAACTAATGCTTTGGTATGGGCTGTATTTGTAAATTATTCTTTACTAATTGTAGCATTTATACTTTTTTATTCAGATGATTTTTTAAGTGTAATGATTTACAATATGTTTACCGTTTTATTGTTATTTATCATTCGGTTTCATTATTTATTGTTGAAAAATAAAGGGAATTAAATGAAGAATTTAATAAAAATAGAAAGAGCAATAATGAATATTACTCAAGAAGAATTGGCCCAGAAAATAGGGGTTAGTCGCCAAACCATTAATGCAATGGAACTCAATAAATACGTGCCTTCTACAATACTATCTCTTAAAATAGCTAAGTTATTTAATAAAAATGTTGAAGAGATTTTTATATTAGAGGATTTCGACTAAACTACTTTTTAGCAAACGTTTACAAACGATTACATATGCAAGTAGATGTTTAAAAGAATGATGCGTTCAATTTAACTTTTCATATTTGTTCTGTTAACGGCAGTACGAACTGCTATTATTAAATTAAATAACTGAACCGTTATGAACGCAATGAAAAACAAAGTCCAATTAATTGGCAACCTTGGTCAAGATCCAGATGTAAAAAAAATTGGGGACGACAAAAAAGTGGCACACTTAAGTGTTGCCACCAATGAAAACTACCGCAATGCAAAAGGCGAAAAAGTAACCGACACCCAATGGCACAATGTTGTAGCATGGGGTAAGCTTGCAGATATTGCCGAAAAGTTTTTATTAAAAGGCACTGAAGTAGTAATTGAAGGAAAACTAATTAATAGAAACTATACCGATAAGCAAGGTGTAAAAAGGTACATCACCGAAGTGCAGGCCAATGAACTGCTAATACTAACTAAAAAAGCTTAATCCGTTCTCGTTCAATTCAGCATACCTTACAATTGTCAATAGGCAGGCTTGGCCCCCATCCAGCCTGACCTATTGATAGTAAGGGCTAATTAACCAATATACTATTGGACCAGTAACAGCAACATACAACCACAATGGCCAGGTTATTTTAGCTAATTTCTTGTGTTGAGGAAATTCAGCTGTTAATGCCCTATATGCAGTAAATAAAATGAATGGTAGAATAATGGCTGCTAAAAAAATATGCACCGATAAAATGATATAATATACAATACGTAAACTACCTACTGCAAGCTTTTCATCAACAGATAAAATTCCATCATGGTTTGCATCGCCAAATTTAGTGTCTCCCGATAATAAATGATGTGATATATAAGACACTAAAAACAGAATTGATAATATTAATGCCGTCATCATCATTTGCTTATGTAGCAAATATTTTTTTTGCTTAACAGCTATCAACGCAGCAATTAACAATAATGCAACCATTGAATTAATCACTGCATTTATTACTGCAAAAATATGCACATTAAAACCCAAATCTACTTCAAGCTTTACTTTCCCTAATATTACTACAACTGCAAAAACTACCACAGAAAAAATGCTAATTAACCAATTGGCTAAACGATCATTCTTTTTTAAACTTGCTACTAACATATTACTATTCAATTTTTATCCATTAATTTTTCTTCGCCCTTGCATATACACCACAAAGAAAATTATTGCAACTACTATTATTAACCATAACCAACTTAAATCAATAATATCCCTGAATAAACTACTTTTTTTATTTACATCTTTCTCTAACAACAACACTCCAATATCCTGTGATAGTTTTAGTAAAGATGCAGTGTCTAAACCATTGTAATAACCTCTTACCACATAATTCCTATCAAGCAACACAAACCTACTGGTATGTACAAAATCCTGACTAATAGGTTCTTCACTAAATTGATCAACTTTTAATTCCTGGAAAGCAAAATCATAAATCAATTTTTTATTTCCTGTAAGCATCCACCAATTTTCGGGATCTACCCCAAAACGATCTGCATATTTTTTTAATACTTCAACAGAATCATTTTCAGGATCAACTGTAAACGACATAAACTGAACAATTGAAGTATCTATTCTGTTGCGAACATTGCCTCCTTTTTTAAAAGATTGTTGCAGCCTTGCCATATTGCTGGTTAATCTTGGGCAAATACTTCTACAATTAGTAAAGAAAAAATCGAGAACCAATATTTTTCCTTGCTTATCATATAAGCTCACCGAATCTCCTAGTTGATTTCGCAAATGGATATTAGCAGTTTTATGCCAAATACTGTCATCCATTTCTTTACCCCGCACTACTTTAGTAACAACTGTATCTAATAAATAATGCCTAGGCATGTTAACTGCATTTTCGCTTGCTACTTTTAAAATTAAATAACAAGTAATAGGAATTCCGAGTGCAATAATTAAACCTAAAATAGATTTTTTATTCATGGTAGTTAGGTATACAAAAAAACCATCCCAAATAAAGCGGGATGGTTAAGTCTATAAAAATTATTTAATTAATCGTAGTAGATATTAGTGTGCCGCTTTCTCTTCCGCCTTGTGCTCAACTTGCTTTGCCTCTTTACCTTCTTCTTTCTTTTCTATCTTAATAGTGCTTTGCTCTTTGTAATGAGGATCGTAAGTATTGCGCAAATTTCTGAATGAATTTCCATCATATAAGAATGCAGTAATAAACCAAACAAACAATGCCAATGGCACAACTATCGTCATGATTAGATTCTTAAACTCATGCTTTAAGTGCATAAAATAAGCAACAATATAAAAAGCTTTTGCCATCATTAAAATAACTATCGTTCCTTTAACAGCTAACCTGAAAGAAACACTTTCTAATGGAATGCTAATCATCCAGAAACCAAGAATTAATTCTATAATTGTAAGTACTGTAAGTATTACAGTAACTTTTACAATTTCCTTAGTACCTCCGCCTGCGTGTTCATCGTGTTCTGCAGTATGTGACATAAATTAATATTAGTTAGTTGAAATAAATTAAATAAGATAAAAACATGTGAATACAAATACCCAAACTAAATCTACAAAGTGCCAATATAATCCTGCTTTTTCAATCATTAAGTAATGACCTCTTTGTTCAAATTTATCGGTGAGTGTCATGATCAACATAACGATATTAATAATTACTCCACTAAATACGTGGAAGCCATGAAAACCTGTAATGGTAAAAAAGTAATTAGTAAAGTTGGTTGAAGAAGCTGTTCCATCATGATTTAAAAATGGATTACTACCCCACCATGCACCTTCGTGGTGTAAATGATTCCACTCCCAAGCCTGACAGCTTAAGAATGCAATTCCACCGATGATAGTCCATATTAAATTTTTAGTAACCCCTTTTTTATCCATGTTATGACCAGCATGCACAGCCAATACCATTGTAACTGAACTGATGATCAAAATGAAAGTCATGATACTTACAAACACCAATGGTGCATGAACACCTTCTGGTGCAAATGGAAAACTTCTAAATACTTCATTTGGGTCAGGCCATCCATTAGTAGAGAAACGAATGGTTCCATAAGAAATTAAGAATGCGCCGAATGTGAAAGCATCACTCATCAAAAAGTACCACATCATTAATTTGCCGTACTCTACGTTGAAGGGGCTTTTACCTCCGCTCCATGATTTGGTGACAGGTGCTGTTACAGTTGTTGCCATGTTGGTCTCAAATTTCAGTTACAAAAGTATTGGCTAGAAGGCAAAAAAGGTGCATAAAATGCAAGTTTTTTCAAATTATCCTATCCAATTATAAAATATAAATAAATAGATCCATAATATGTCTACAAAATGCCAATAAGTGCTTACCATATCTATCGATAAACTACTGTAATTCTTTACTCGGCTAGCATAAGCCTTTATGAATATGATTAAAATAGCAATTACACCTCCTAAAACGTGAACCATATGCAATCCAGTAATTACTAATAAAAATGAAGCTGCTGAATTGCTTCTACTGCCTATTAATGCAATGTTTCTGCTTTCTAGGTTTTGAAATCCCAACACCTGTAAGCTAATAAACACTAAACCCAACGCTGCAGTAATGGTAATTAAGCTTCTATACCTTCCCATTTCACGTGCTTTAAATGATTGTTGGGCAAGATAAATCGTAACACTACTCAGTAAAATTACAAATGTTGAGTACCAGAAAACTACTGGCAATTTAAACTCTAGCCAGCTACTTTGATTCTTTTTTACAATATATGCACTCGTTAATCCTGCAAACATCATAACGATACTTCCCATAGCTACCCATAAGGTGAACTTTTGAGGGTGAATTCTTTGTGGCTCTTTTGCCTGTACTGTTGTCATAACTTTTATTCTTAACTTAATAATTTGTTGTCTACATTTCGACAAGCTCAATGTGACAACTACCCAATTCCTAATTCTTATCCGCCAACAATGCCAATAACACAATTGGTAAATAGATATAACTACTAAACATTACTCTTCTTGCTGCTTTAACGTCCATCTCTTTATACAATCTTGCACTTTGAACTACCATAAAAAGATTACATGCAATTAAAATCCAAACACTGGTAATACCTGTTAACCCAAAATAATAAGGCAGCAACCCAACTGGTATCATTAAAACCGAATACATAATTGTTTGCATGGCAGTGAACTTTGTAGGACCAGTAACAGAGGGTAATAATTTAAAACCAGCTTTTGTATAATCGTTGTGAGCTACCCAGGCAATGGCCCAAAAATGAGGGAACTGCCACAAAAATTGTATTCCAAATAATACCCAACCACCAATAGCAAAATCATCATTACCAGCAACCCAACCAATTAAACAAGGCAAAGCACCTGGCAAAGCACCAATTAATACCGCTATCGAATTAATTTTTTTTAGCGGAGTATAAATAAATGCATAAAGAAATAAACTAAATGCAGACACCAAAGCGGATGATAAGTTAAAAAAATACCACATCATTGCAACACCAATTACGCCAGCAATAAAAGCAAAAGTGTATGCCTCGTTTTGAGACATTGAACCGCTAGCAACAGGGCGCTTCGCAGTTCTTTTCATCATTGCATCTGTATCTTTTTCTACTGCTTGATTTATGGCATTTGCACTTCCCGTAATTAACATGCCTGCAATAAATAAAATGGTTATCATCATCCAATCGTAACTCACCACTTTAGGTGCTAATAAATAACAAATAACACAAGAAAATACAACGGTGAAGCTGAGTGTGAACTTGATCAATAAAAAATAATCCTTCACTTTAGATGCAAGCGAAAAAGATGAGGAAGCAACTATTTGATCAGAACTATTAGTCATACTCATGCTTCATTTAAAAACAATGCTCCCGCTTTTCGGGAGCATTGAAGTGTATGTACTGATGAACGCAAATGCGTTACAGTTTTATTCAATTAATGGTGACTTTCGTCGGCTCCCACAGGTGTTGTTTGAGAAATAAACTCTTGCCCATCTTTACCATAATCATATGCCCAACGGTGTACTTCAGGAATTTCTCCAACCCAGTTTCCATGTCCTGGACGAATTGGTGTAGTCCACTCTAATGTGTTTGATCCATAAGGATTTTGTGTAGTAACTTTTCTTCCTTTGAAAACTGAGTAGAAGAAATTAAAGAGAAATAAAAGTTGTACAGCAAATACAATGATTGCAATAATGCTAATAAATCTATTTAAATCTCCAAATTGCTTAAAGCTTTCCCAAGCACTGAAGTCGTAGTATCTACGTGGCATACCTGCTAATCCTTGGTAATGCATAGGCCAGAAAATTAAATACGCACCTGTAAGTGTTACCCAAAAGTGAATATAACCTATGGTGTTATTTAGGTATCTGCCATACATTTTAGGGAACCAATGATAAATACCTGCAAACATTCCAAACATACCAGCAACACCCATTACAATATGAAAGTGTGCTACTACAAAGTAAGTATCATGCAAATGAATATCTAATGCAGCGTTACCTAACCAGATACCAGTTAATCCACCTGAAATAAATAAACTTACAAATCCTATAGCAAACATCATTGCAGGAGTGAAACGTATATTTCCTCTCCATAATGTTGTTAACCAGTTAAATACTTTAATAGCTGATGGAACCGCAATTAATAAAGTAAGTAATACAAACACCGATCCCAAGAAAGGATTCAATCCTGTTACAAACATATGGTGCGCCCATACTAAGAATGCAAGAATAGCAATTGCAAACAAAGAGCCAACCATTGCCATATATCCAAAAATAGG
>JBKJQV010000281.1:0-2988 GCA_046593815.1 Sediminibacterium sp.
GAAAATAAATATACATCAGGAAGAGGTTATAGAAATGTTATTACCAGATTAACTTTAACTAGTTGGAATTCTTGGAGTGGAAGTATTTATTTTCAAGGTAGTAATTCTAGTCAAAGAAAAGATGCTTATATTTATAAAGGGACAAATGGATATAATAATAATAAATTTGTTACTATAAAATTAATATCTGATGAAGATCTTCAAAAGAAATTATTTAACGATACTTGGGATCATCCTTCTACTAATATTATTTTAAATGAAAAACAATTTAAAGAATTATTAGTTACCAGAGATAAAATGATTGATTTATTTAAATTATCTAAAACAATTATAAGTTATGATGATTTAATTGTTCCTGATGAATTTAAATGGACTAATGTAAGTGAAGAAGAATCTACTTTAAATGGTTTTGATGATCAAGGTAATCCAATTCTTGATTTAAAAACTAATAAAGTAGAAGAAATTCCAATTGATCCTATGAGTTTATTATCTCCAGCTGAAAAAAGAGCATTAGAAGCTAAAATTATAATGCATACTATTTCTCCTGATATTACTAATGCAGGTTGGTTAAAAGATAGTAAATGGTTAAAATCTAAAAAGATTGAACCAGTTGGGACTGATTTTGTATCAGATACAGCTATTGTTTATTATGGATTAGGTCAAGATGATGATGATTTAGTTAAATTTGCTTCACTTATAACTGGTAAACTTACAGAATCTGGTAGAATAAATACTACTAAATTTGATAATTTAGTTTACAATAAAGATTTTAAGATAGTTAAAGTGGCAGCTAATATGTCTAAAAAATATCTTAAAAATCACAAACATATTAATGAATTTTTTGGTTATAAACCTTTATATACAAAAGAAGATACAATTATTCAAATGGATAATAATTTAGTTAAATGGAATACAGCAAGATTAATTGAAAAATATCTTGAAGATTTTAAATTTATAGAAGGTTTTAGTACTATTAATAATGAAATTTATCAAATATATCAGGAATTAGTTGATTATTATGAAAGTAATAAACAAGATATATCTAAAGATTATAAGAAACAATATGGTATTCCAGAAGGTACTTATGATGCTTTATTAAAATATCTTGATAAGATTAATGAATTTCAAATATTTGTAAGAGAATCTAAAGATTCTGTTAATATATCTAATAAATCAAATGAATTATTTGGTACAGATACTATTCAGCAATCTATTGGTATAGATATTGCAATTTATGATAAATTACAAGCTTTAATTCATTATTCAGAGCCAGTTAAAGCTTTATTTAATCATATACAACCTCTTTCTAATGGTGATACTATGACTAATGAAGCTTATGGATTAATAAGAGATATACTCTCTATAAAGGGTTTAAATGACTTTAATTTAGGTGATTATGGAGTAGTTTTAACTATTCCTGAAGTAGTTGAAGTTCAAGAAGTTATAGAAGAGTTAGTAGAAATAGAAGAGGAAGAGATTGAGTCTTTCTAATTGAAAATATTAGATAAAAAACTTGCTTTATAATAATATAAAGCTTATTTTTGTTAAAATTAAAATTGAAAAATTATGAGTAAAATAACAGTTAACTCAAATGGTGAGTTTATTAATGGTAATATTGGAAATGATAATTTTTCAATTCCTTATTCCAAAGAAGATTTTGATGCTTTAAATGATATTGCAACATTATCTGAGAGGGTTTCTACAATGAATGATTTTAAAGAACTTGTTGAAAGTGCTAAAAAAATTGTAGAAAAAGATAGAGAAACTATTGTTGAAAGTGCTTGTCCTTATTTGTATATTGATAAGAAAACTGATAAATATTTTCTTAAATATAATGGAGTTGTAAGTAAAGTTGCAATGCCTCAAGTATTTGCAGATAGGATTCTTTTATCTATGGATAAAGGATTAGATTATATGCCAGTTATTAAAATGTGGACAAGATTCTTACGTAATCCTAAAGTTCTTCAAGGAAATCAAGATTTTGTAAAACGTTTTTCTAAATATTTAGATATTAAAGTAGTTAATAATGATTTGGTTGAGAAACTTATTTTTGAAAAAGGTTATTCAAGAGAAAGAGCTCAACAAGCAGCTACTTTTACTTCTATTCAAATTACTAAAGAAGGTATGATGCTTGGTTATAAAGTATCTAAAGAACTTCTTGAAAAATGGATTTTAGATGAAGAAGGTAATCCTAAAAAAGTTCTTAGATTTCCTAAAAAAGTAACAGGAATTGATGAAAATTCTGGACTACTTACTATGGAAGAACCTAAAGAAATTGCTTCTGAAGAAAGAGTATTTGAACCAGCTGTTCAAGGTAAAAGAGGGGATGCTTTTATGTGTAGAGCAATTGGAGCTACTGAAGGACCACTTGGACATATTATAAAAGTGGGTTGTGTTATGGCTTTATCTTCTTGGGATCAAATAAATACTAATGATAATCAATCTTGTGTTGAAGGGCTGCATGTTGGAGGTTTAGATTATATTAGAGGTTATCAAGATTCTGATACACAAACTCATAACGTAGTTATTGATCCAATGGATATTGGTGCAATACCTGATGATAATACAGGAGCTATGAGAGTTCTTCGTTATTTTGTATTAGATGTATTTAATGGAATTAATAATTCTATTTATCATAGTTCATCTTATGCAGCATTTACTGATTCTGAATTTGCTAAATTTGTTGAAGAAACTCTTAAAGCAGAAAAAGAATATCAAGCAGAAGTTGCTAAAGAAGGTAAAGAAGAAAGTGATAATTTAAATAGTTTACTTAGTTAGTTTTTAGTTTTATTGTTGTTATTAAAAGGAGAGGTAGAAATATCTCTCCTTTTTTATCCTTAAAAAATGTATAAAATAAAATTAATAGATTTAGGAGAAAGAAATGATAGATCTTCAAATGGAGATTTAAAATGGGCAGTTATGTTAAAAGATACTGTTATTTGTATTATAGAGCCTTATTTTAAAGATTCTAAAGGTGTAGCTAATGGT
>JBKJQV010000290.1:0-7577 GCA_046593815.1 Sediminibacterium sp.
ATTGGCTTCAACAGGTTCAAACTCTTTACCGCCAATAAGGTTAGCATATTCATTTGATTTAAAATCGCTCATCCTTACGATAACATCTTTAGGGTAAAATGCGGCTGCAATAGTAGCCACTGCTTCAGAAAGTTTGTGTACGAAATAGTCTGATTTATCAGGATAATGATGCGTTATCTTTTCAATTTGCTCTTTTGCTTTATCATCTTTTAATTTATCAAAATGAACCAATGCCATCGGATGTATTTGAATAGCATTACTGATTATAAATTCTAGTCGCATTAAACCAACACCATCATTTGGCAGAAAAGATAATCGGAAAGCATATTCAGGATCACCCAAAATAAACATGACTTTGGTATTTGGTTTTTCCAAATGTCCCATATCAATTTCTTGCTCATCCCACTTGAGAATACCTTCATATATCTTTCCAGATTCACTTCCAGCACAGGAAACTGTTACATCCTGTCCGTCTTTAATATTTTCGGTACCATTACCAGTGCCAACTACAGCCACAGCACCAACTTCACGAGCCACAATAGCAGCATGACTAGTACGCCCACCTTGGTTTGTTACAATAGCTGCTGCTTTTTTTAGAATCGGATCCCAGTCTGGATCAGTTTTTTCGGTAACAAGCACTTCGCCTTTATTGAGCTTGTATGCTTCAGCAGGCGACCTTAGAATTCTTGCTTTACCTGAAGTAATTTTATTGCCTAACCCTATACCTTTTGCTAATATTTTACCTTCTTCTTTAAGATTATATTCAGTAAGAATTTGCTTATTTTGCTTTTTACTGAACACTGTTTCAGGACGTGCTTGCACAATAAATATTTTATTGGTGTAGCCATCTTTTGCCCATTCAATATCCATTGGTCTACCATAATGTTTTTCAATAATCATTGACCATTGCGCCAGCTTTATTACTTCCTCATCTAATAAAATATATTGCTCTTGTTGTGCAATAGGCGTTTCGATATTAATGATTTTATCTTTTGGATTTTTTGAAATATTATTATCGCTTTCTGCATAAATCATTGTTTTGGCTTTGCTGCCCAACTTGCGAGAAATGATGGGATATTTTCCGTTTTCAAGTGATGGCTTAAACACATAAAACTCATCGGTATTAACTGCACCCTGCACCACATTTTCACCAAGGCCCCATGATCCTGAAACTAGCACCACTTTATCAAAACCACTATCGGGGTCTAATGTGAATATTACCCCTGAACTTGCTTTATCTGACCTTACCATCAACTGCACGCCGATTGATAATGCAACTTTCAAATGCTCAAAACCATTATCCTGTCTGTATTTGATGGCTCTATCTGTAAACAAGGAAGCATAGCAACGATGACATGCTTTCAATAATTCATCTTTACCTTTTACATTGAGATAAGTTTCCTGCTGTCCTGCAAAACTTGCACCCGGCAAGTCTTCAGCAGTTGCACTACTTCTCACTGCCAAAGAAAATTCGGTTCCATATTTTTCTGTTAGTTTGTCGAAGCCATCTTCAACATCTTTCTTTACATCTTCAGGCATGGATGCTGCTAACATTAAATTCCTCAACTTTTCTCCTACTGTGGTAAGATTGGAAAAATCGTTTATATTCAACTGCTTTAGTTCGCCATTTAGTTTGTCTTTGATTTGGTTGGTTTCTAAGAAATGCCAGTAGGCATCTGCAGTAGTTGCAAAACCATCAGGTACATCAATTCCTTTGGAAGAAAGTTTCTGAAACATCTCACCTAAGGATGCATTTTTACCACCTACTTTTGGGAGATCAGAAATTTGTATTTCTTTGAAAAATTTTATGAAGTTTTTCATAATTGAAAATTTAACTTTTTAAACTAAATAAGTTTATTTTTTAAAAAAATTACATTTTCATACCCTTCATTTTATCTTTTTTTATCAAATCCATTCCACATTTAGGGCATTTGCCAGCTTTATCTGATTGAACTTCTGGGTGCATTGGGCAAGTATACATTTTACTGTTGGCTGATTTATCCATACCGTTCATTTCCTTCATTTTATTCATCATCATTGGTTTTGATTGCATCATATTCATCATTTTATTGCACATCATTGAATCTTTTTCAGTCATATTCATCATATCACTCATCATCATGTTTTTCATTGCATCATCTTTCATAATACTTTGCCCCATCATTTTTTTACAACTGTCGCAGCTCATCATCTCTCCCATCATCTCAGTCATATAAGATTGATTATGTGCAATAGCAGCTATTGTTGCTTTTCTTTGGCTATCGTCTTTTAGATGTTGTTCAGCTGATTGTGTAGGGTTACAGGCAACAATCAAAATAGTGGCTGAAACGAAAGAGATTGAAAGCATTAATAACTTTTTCATATGTACACTCGTTTGTTTAATAACGGATACACAAAGGTTGATCTATCTTAACGTATTACCTTACACGTTAAAAGAAAGTAGTTATACCTATCACACTTATTGTTTATTACATCTTATACTTTGCAGATGTAACCTTTTATCGCTTTGCTAATTTACCAATTGATAAACCTTGGACTAATATGCTGAATACAACACAAAAATATGTGGCAATTAATAAAACATTTTTTGGTTCTCCTTCTGGCAATGAAAGAACCAATGCTAGTGAAAGTCCTCCACGAAGTCCGCCCCAAACAATTAATTTAATTTCTTTATAGGTAAAGTCTATAATTTTAGGTAAAATAAGTTTAGGCAAAAAAACAATAATTATTCTCGATAACAATACTATAAAAATAGAACATATGCCAACTAGAATATAAGTTGGTTTAAAGTTGATAACTACAATTACAAATGAAATTAGTACAAATAGTATGGCGTTTAGAATAACATCTATTAATTCCCAAAATTTGTCTATGTAATCAATAGTAGTATCACTCATTGCTTTAGTATGATTGTAATTACCAACAAATAAACCCATAATTACCATCGCTAAAGCGCCCGAAATATGTAAGTATAAACATAGGCTATAACCTGCCATAACAAACGCTAAAGTCAGCAAAACTTCTGTTTCATAATGGTCAATTGAAGAAAGGATTTTGTGAAGTATAAAACCTGCAGCAAACCCAAATAAAATTCCCCCAAAGCTTTCTTGTATAAATAAAATTCCAAAATGTGAAAAATCAATGTTAGATCCGTCGCTTTTTAATACTTCAAGCAAAGCAATAAAGATAACTACGCCCACGCCATCATTAAATAGACTCTCACCTACTATCGTTGCCTCAATTTTTTTAGGAACATTTGCTTTCGTAAGTATTCCTAATACTGCAATTGGATCTGTTGGAGAAATTAGCGCACCGAATAATAAACAGTAAATGAAATCAATTTGAAAAGGTAATAAGGAGCAAAGAACATAAAAAAAACTAGCGATTAATATAGTAGAAAGTATTACTCCAAATACTGCAAAAAGAGAGATAGGTTTTATTTGCATTTTTATGTTTCTCCAACTTGTATGAAGCGACCCTGCAAAAAGTAAATAACCCAGCATGTACTCAAGAATATATTTACTGATGTTGAGTTCTTTAACTAAATTCTTTATTTGATAAAAGAAAGAGAAATCCCAAAACTTTGAGCAAAGAATTAGTAACGATAGTAAAGTAGATAAAAAGAAAAGCCCGATAACAAAGGGCATTTTAATATAACGCTCATTAATATAACCGAATATTGCAGAGATGGCTATAATAATAACCAGTATGGTATATATTGACATTATTATTTGCTTGATTTTAAATTTTCAAAAAAAAGCATAATAGAATCATTAGGGAATTTCTCTTTGAGCCAATTGATAAATTTCTTTTGATCGTCTTTCCCTAATTCTTTATTAGCCTTGTATAATAAAACTGAATTTCTTGAAATACTGTCTTTAGCAAAGTAAAAAGTATGTTTAGAAACTGACAAAGCACTAATTGAGGGAAATAAGGCTTTTGATTCTTTAAATATTTGTTTTATATAAAATGAATCTAAAGCAATTTTACTTTCTAACTCACTTATTCTTTCATCCTTTTCATTACCTAAAATATCAGCTTTACTTACCTCATTTAAAATATCATTTTTAAGGTTTTGCAAACTATTGCTTTGCTTAATAGTTAAAATGGTATTTGAAAACCCAAAAGCTTTCAGTTTTTCATTGTAAGTAGTAAGTTCTTCTTTACTAAATTGTCTTGAAAGAAAAGCAAGTTCAATTTTGCGGGGACTGCTATTATAATAAGTTTTTTTATAAATGATCGTGTTTGTTTTATCTGGGAACTCTTTATTTATAAACGAGTTTAATGACTGACTAAATTGCTGCTGTTTAAATAAATTATATGCAAAATAAGAGCTTGGTAAAAGCATAAGCAAAACAATGGCAGTAACACTATACCTTACTTGTTTTTGATGCTTAATATCTACTTGAGCTTTTGCGGGGTATTTTAAATACTTAACAATTACAAAAGTGGCAATACAAATAAAAACACAATTAATGCAGTATAGAAAAAAGGCACCTAAGAAATATTTTATTTGTCCTGTTGCCAAACCATAGCCCGCAGTACACAATGGAGGCATTAAAGCTGTAGCAATAGCAACTCCAGGTATTGGGTTTCCTTTTTCAACTCTTGTAACTGCAATTACCCCAACAAGACCGCCAAAAAAAGCAATAAGTATATCATAAATATTAGGAGATGTTCGTGCTAATATTTCTGATTGAACTTCTTTAAATGGGCTAATAAAAAAATAAATGGTTGAAACCAAAAGGCTCACTATTGTTGCAATAAGCAAGTTTCGTAAAGCCTTTTTTAATAACCCAAAATCATAAGTACCTAAAGCAAAGCCAGAAGCAACTATTGGACCCATTAAGGGAGAAATAAGCATCGCACCAATAATTACAGCAGTTGAGTTTACATTTAATCCAACAGAGGCTACCATTATTGCGCAAGCCAAAATCCATAGATTAGCTCCTGTGAATGAGATATTATTCTTTACATTCTCTAACGTTTTTGTATTGTCATCTTCACCAATATGAAGGTCAAAAAGATTACTCAAAAAATTACTCATAAATAAAAAGATAACTTTGGTTGATAAAATTAACTTATATCAGCAAGATACTATTTTATTTGTTATCGAAATTAGATCATAATTACGAGTGCTTTCACTGATTTACCATCTTGGTTTTCCTTCTTCTTAAAATCTTTTCCATTGCTTCAATAGCAAGTAAAATACTTTATTAGTTGCTATTTTTATCCTTCTGCTTTTTATATGCTTTTAAATCTTTCAGGTACTTTCTAATTTCATAAACCGTATTTTTTACTTTTGCATCATTTGGCTTTTCTGCAAGCAATTTTTGGTAATATACCAATGTGTTAATGTAGTCTTTTTTGGATAAATAGTATCCGCCAAGGTATTCATACACTTGTGCTATTTGTGTTTTATAATTATTACCAATCTGATTTACAGTACTGTCTAAAAACTTTGTAAAATAGGGCAATGCAAGGCCTTCGGAATAATTACTATCTAATTTAGCCCTTATAGCACCAATCATATAATTACTTTCATGAGCAGAAGGATACTTTTTTAATAATTCCACAAATATTGTATCTGCTTTTCCCAGTTCATTTAAATCATACCAATTAACCCCTACTTTATACATTTCTACTTTATCATAATTTTTAAAAGGCAGTAAACGCTCTTTCCATAAGTTTTTATTGAACGCTTCATTTGCTAATAAATAATGATTATATATTTTAGAAGCATAGAAGTATTTGTTTTTATTGCTAGTATCCCTTAAGTATTCAGCGGCTAAAATATTTATTGCAACAGAATCTTTTTTTACGAGCCTAGCAGCAAATTGAGCTAAAAGGTAATTGTCAAAACTTGTTAATTTAATTGAGTCTTGTACACCAACATATTGAATCATATTCTTGTATGCTTGATCATTATTCTTTGTAGAATAATAGCTATAAGCCAGATATTTATATATTTCAACTGGCAGGTCGGCTTCTTTATCTGCAAGCATAGCATTACCATTCTTAATTACGTTAACGAATTTTTTATTGTTATAATCAAGAACAAGTAATTGATATTCTTGTTTATTTGTTTTATCAGCAGTTTCTAAATATTTACTATAATAATATTTTATTTTTGTTTTATCGTTATAATATGCATGCCGGTATAATTCGTACCAAGCTGGTGCGAATAATGAATCTTTAGCAATCACTTTATTAAAGTAGGTCAAATAAAGATCAGGATTATTTTGACTTTTATATAATTTCCCTAACCAAAAATTTGCTGTTGTATAACTAGGTTCAATTTCTAATGCTTTAGTAAAATATTTATGAGCGGCAGCTCCATCCGATTTTTTGTAACTATTCTGACCTAGTTGAACCATTGTAAATGGATTCGAAGGATTTAAAGTATAAGCTCGCAAAAAGAAAGCAGTAGCCATATTATATTTCTGCATATCTGTATAAACTCTACCTAAAGCCACACACTGCATTTCATTAAAATTAGTAGCTGTATCAGAAAATAGTTTTATGCTTAATATTTTATCAGCTTCAACTTTTTTATTTTGTACAGCAAGTATATGAGCTTTACTTATTTTAGTTAGTTGATTTTCTTTTAATGCTTCCGTTTGTGCATTTATAAAACTAATAGCTTTGTCAGCTTCTTTATTTTTAATATACGCTTCGGTAAGCCAGAATAAAGCAATGGGGTCACTTGGATCTTGATTTAAAACAATTTTAAAATTTTCTATAGCCGAATTATAACGTTGATATTGCAATAACTTAATTCCCGTTTTTGAGTCTTGCGCATTAATAATACCGATTGATAACAAAAATGTAATCATTAATAGGATTTCTCTTTTCATATTATTATTATTTGATGTTAGTTTTAATTTTTTTCAATTCATAAAAATCTTTTCTCCTGTCTTTCAGATTTCTTACACTTCCATAAGTATGCAATTCATCGAGAAGTCTTAAATCAACATCAGAAATTAACACCATTTCTGTATTGGCTGTTGCTTCACTTTTTACAGCATTAGATGGAAATGCAAAATCGCTAGGAGTAAAAACAGCAGATTGCGAATACTGAATATCTAGGTTTTCTATTTTAGGGAGGATTCCAACACTACCCGTAATAGCTACAAAACATTCGTTTTCTATGGCTCTTGCTTGTGCACATAACCTTACCCTTAAATAGGAATTTTGCGTATCGGTAAGGTATGGAACAAATAAAATCTGTACACCTTCATCAGCAAGCAATCTTGATAATTCTGGGAACTCCACATCGTAACAAATTAAAACACCAATTTTCCCAGAATCCGTGTCATAGGTTTGTAGTATATTTCCACCTTTCAATCCCCAAAACTTTTCTTCATCTGGTGTAATATGTAATTTTTCGTAAATCTCCACTTTGCCGTTTCTATGACATACATATCCAATATTTTTTAAAATACTATTTTCATACAAAGGCATACTTCCAGCAATAATATTTACATTATACTTTACTGCAAATTCACTGAACTTATCTCTAATTTGGTATGTATATTTTGCCATTGCCCTCATGGCATTAGATTCGCTCATAGTGC
>JBKJQV010000372.1:0-10158 GCA_046593815.1 Sediminibacterium sp.
CATCAATGACCTTGCAGCATTTAATAGATTTATTTATTTATGTGCAAATGCTGCTGGCCAAATTCTCAATAGAGATGAACTTGCAAAAAATACAAGAGTAGATACTAAAACAATTCAATCTTGGCTAGGGTTATTAGAGAATAGTTTTATCATTTTTTTACTTCAACCTTGGTTTAATAATAGTAATTCGCGTTTGGTTAAAAGTCCTAAATTGTATTTTTATGATACTGGATTACTGTGTAATTTAATAGGTATTCATTCAAAAACGGCACTTCAAAAATATCCTCAATATGGATCTTTATTCGAAAACTGGGTGATAACAGAAATCAAGAAGAACAGATTTAATCAAGGAAATCTTGCCCCATTGTATTTCTTTAGAAATGCTGCTGGTAATGAAGTAGACTTAATCATGAATAAAAATGAGGAATTATTTGGTATCGAAATTAAGTCCGCGAAAAAAATAGATCCTCTTTCATTAAAAAGTTTAACATACTGGCAAAAACAAGTACCCAAAAGCAATAGTTTATTAATTTATGGGGGTAACGAAAACTGTGAAATCAATCATCAACAATTTGTTTTACCTTGGAATCAAATAGATGATATTTAATTTTAAAACATTATGAAACAAATCTTTTCAATATGCTTACTAGTTTTTTTTGTTGCATGTAAGCCCAATAATCAAGTAGATACAATTGTTAATCACGCTGTTATTTATACAGTAGATTCTGCATTTACAATTGCCGAATCTATGGCTATTAAAGATGGTAAAATTTTTGCAGTTGGAACCAACGATGAAATTGCAAAAAAGTACACCGCTGCTGAAACAATCGACGCTAAAGGTCAAGCTCTATACCCCGGATTAATTGATGCTCATGCGCACTTTGTAGGCTATGCTCGCTCTCTATTTCAGGTAGATTTGTTTGGCACCAATACTTGGGAAGAAACAGTAGATCGAATTAAAACTTTTGCTACTAAACATCCCGAAATGAAATGGATTCAAGGGCGAGGGTGGGACCAGAATAAATGGCCCGGCAAACAATTTCCTACCAATGATTTATTAAATAAAGCATTTCCTAATATGCCTGTTGTAATTACTCGGGTTGATGGTCATGCTTCTATTGCCAATGCAAAAGCATTAGAATTAGCTGGTATTAAAGCAGGACAAACAATTATCGGCGGAGATATACAAACAGTAAATGGAGTATTAACAGGTGTATTAATTGATAACGCCGATAATGCTGTATATGCCAAAATTCCTTCTCCTACTAAAGATGAGTACACCAAATGGTTACAATCTGCGCAAAAGAATTGTTTTGAACAAGGCCTTACCACTATTACAGATTGTGGATTAAATTATGATGATGTTGAATTGTTGGATGGCTTACAAAAAGATGGTAAGTTAGATGTTCGCTTATATGTAATGTTGAGTGATAATGATGAAAATATTAATCGATACCTTAAAAGCGGTCCATATAAAACCGATAAATTATTTGTAAATGCATTTAAAGTATATGCCGATGGTGCACTTGGAAGCAGAGGTGCATGTTTATTAAAACATTATTCGGATAAGCCAGGTTGGGGTGGATTCTTACTAAGAAATAAATCGCATTACGATTCATTGGCAAAAGTATTGAGTACTTCTGCATTTCAAATGTGTACACATGCAATTGGCGATAGTGCCAACAGAGAAATACTGAATATTTATAACAAATACCTTCAACCAAAGAACGATAAACGTTGGAGAATTGAACACGCTCAAATTATAGATACAGCTGACTTTAATTTATTTGGTTCAGCATCGATTGTGCCATCAGTTCAACCTACACATGGAACTAGTGATATGTATTGGGCCGAAGCTCGTTTAGGAAAAGAAAGAATGAAAGGAGCATATGCATATAAACAATTGCTTCAGCAAAATGGATGGCTGCCATTGGGTACCGATTTTCCGGTAGAAGATATTTCTCCATTCAAAACATTTTTAGCAGCCGTTGTACGTAAAGATGCCAAAGGGTTTCCGGCAAACGGATTTCAAATGGAGAATGCACTTACAAAAGAAGAAACCATTCGAGGAATGACTATCTGGGCAGCTAAAGCAGGCTTCTTAGAAAAAGAAGTAGGCAGTATTGAAGTTGGGAAAAAAGCTGATTTTATTTTGCTCGATAAAGACTTAATAAAAGTAGCTGAAACCGATATTTTGAATACAAAAGTTACTGCTACTTATGTAGGAGGGAAAAAAGTTCATTAATCTCCAGCCAATGTTGGTCGCCGACCAACATGATTGATGATCAAGATCACTATATTCGTTGGTCAGCGACCAATGAAGGCATCAGATATATTTATTCGTTGGTCAGCGACCAACGAAGGGAATTAGAATGTTTAACTCCTAACTCATAATTCCTAACTCATAATTCCTATTTCATAATTCATAATTTCAAATCCCCTACCATTTCAGCAGGTATTACCCAAGCATCAAATTCTTCTGGTGTAACATATCCTAACTTAACTGCCATTTCTTTTAAGGTAGTATGTTCCTTATGTGCTTTCTGTGCAATTTCTGCTGCCTTATAATATCCAATTTTTGTATTCAATGCAGTAACCAACATCAAACTATTATCTACATGCTTTTTAATATTTGCTTCAATTGGCTCTAAACCAATAGCACATTTATCGTTAAAACTTACACATCCATCTCCAATTAATCTTGCACTATGTAAGAAATTATAAATCATTACTGGTTTAAAAACATTTAACTCAAAATGACCATTCATGCCACCAATATTAATGGCTACATCATTGCCCATTACTTGTGCAGCAATCATGGTTAATGCTTCGCATTGAGTAGGGTTTACTTTTCCGGGCATAATAGAAGAGCCAGGTTCGTTATCTGGAATAAATAATTCCCCTATTCCGCTTCTCGGTCCACTAGATAACATTCTAATATCGTTCGCAATTTTCATTAAACTTACTGCCACTGTTTTTAATGCACCATGTGCTTCAACAATTGCATCATGAGCTGCTAATGCTTCAAATTTATTTTCTGCAGTTATAAACGGAAAGCCCGTTAAACTGGCAATATGTTTTGCTACATTAACGGCATAATCCTTTGGTGTATTGATTCCTGTGCCAACTGCTGTTCCGCCTAAAGCCAATTCACTTAAATGGCTTAATGTATTATTGATGGCTTTTAGTCCATGATTTAGTTGAGAAACATAACCACTAATTTCTTGCCCAACAGTAAGTGGAGTTGCATCCATAAAATGAGTGCGACCAATTTTTACTACATGCATAAAAGCTTTACTTTTCGCTGCAAGCGTATCTCTGAGTTTTTCAATTCCTGGTATGGTGGTTTCTAATAAAATTTTATATGCTGCAATATGCATTGCCGTTGGAAAAGTATCATTCGATGATTGCGATTTATTTACATCATCATTCGGATGTAAAAATTTGTCTTTATCATTTAAGGATCCACCCTTTAAAACATGACCTCTGTATGCAACCACTTCATTTATGTTCATATTGCTTTGAGTGCCACTACCTGTTTGCCAAACTACTAATGGAAACTGATCGTTTAATTTTCCGGTAAGAATTTCATCGCATACTGTTCCTATTAATTCAGCTTTTTCTATTGGCAAAACACCTGCATCAAAATTGGTTAAAGCTGCTGCTTTTTTTAAATATGCAAATGCTTGAATAATTTCTTTAGGCATTTTGTTGATGTCTTGCGCAATCTTAAAATTCTCAATACTGCGTTGGGTTTGGGCGCCCCAATATACATCAGCTGGTACATGCACTTCGCCCATTGTATCTTTTTCTATTCTATATTCCATATGCTAGTTTTAATTATTTGCCAGTAAAGTTTGCTTTTCTTTTTTCTAAAAATGCGGTTGTTCCCTCTTTCATATCTTCAGTGCCAAAGCAATTGCCAAACTCATCAACTTCAATTTTGTATCCATTTTGTGTTTCATTAAAAACTGCATTAGCGGAAGTGATACATGCAGCAATAGCTAAAGGAGCTTTACTATTTATTATGTTTAAAATGCTTGTTGCTTTTTCAATCAATTCCTCAGGAGCTACAACATAATTTACTAAACCATATTGTAATGCAGTAGCAGCATCAATCAAACTTGCGCTCATTAGCAATTCCATTGCTCGCCCTTTACCAATTAATTGTGTAAGCCTTTGTGTACCACCATATCCAGGAATCAATCCTAGATTAACTTCTGGCTGACCAAATTTTGCGTTGGTGCTAGCAATTCTAAAATGACAACTCATTGCCAACTCGCATCCACCACCCAATGCAAAACCATTTACACATGCAACAACAGGTTTTGGACAATTTTCTATCCTAAAAAAAGTGGCTTGTCCATCTGCAGATAATTTCATTGCTTCTTGCTTGCTGAAGGTACTAAACTCACTGATATCTGCACCTGCTACAAAAGCTTTTGAGCCAGCACCGGTAATAATTACCGATTTAATCGATGTATTGCTGTACACTTCATCAAATGCTAAATTCAACTCTGCAAATACCGCCATATTTAATGCGTTTAATTTGTCAGGACGATTAATAGTAATAGTAAAAATTCCGTTTTGTAATTCGGTAAGCAAAGTAGCGTAAGCCATCGTTAAATATTTGTGCGAAGATACTCTAGATGAGGAATTTTTTGTTTTATAATTTATTATAATAAGGTAGCACAAATTCAATGAACCAGTTGGGTAATAGATTGGATTTTATGGTCATTTTTTCATTTGAAATATGAGCTATCAATTCAAGGGATTTACCAGAATTATCAAATAGATATACTTTGTCTGATAATTTAATACTTGGGTAAAGATTTTTAAGTGTATTTAAATAACGATTTTTCAGTTTTTCTGAATTAACATTATGTCCGCCTTTTCTAACTCTGTCTTTTACTCGCTCAATATTAATAGTGGGATTATCAGTACACACAAAATATAAATAAACTTTTAGTCCATATTTTTTAGCAAAAATAATCTCGTTTAATTTTGACTTATGACTCATTACTGATTCAAATGCAAACCCCTTACTTTTATTGTAAAATACCCATCTAATAAAGGAAGCAATTAAAGAAGCTTCATAGCTATGTGTATTTTTCGATTGGTCTACAATGCAATTCTCCCTAAGAATTATGTTGATACTATGTCCCTCACTTTCAGCTTTCTTTATTAGAGACTTGGTAGCTTTTCTTTTTAAGAATTTTTGTAAATCTGAAGGTATAAGATAAAGATCAAATTGTGAAAGGTCTATTAATCCACTTTTAGCTAAAACTGATTCAAGTTCATCTGCATTTATAAATGATGTTTTGCTAAAATATTGATTTACTTCTTTATACAAAGTTGATTTGCCAGATCCATTTGGACCGCTAAAAATTCGTAGCCTTTCAGTTTTTAGCATTTAGGGTCATTCCTTTTCTTAAACTAATTTTTGGAGTGTCAATAGCTTGATTGCTTTTAAAAACCACTGTCTCGCCATTTGCCTTTTCTTTGTATATAACTCCCTTTTTTAAATAAGTAATATCTAAGCCCAAAGCTTTAGATGTACGTATTGCATTTTTTCCAGCATTTTTTCCAGCTTTTATTAATAAATTAGTCTCGCTGGATGTATTTATTTTTTTACTAATTCTTTTAATGCTCGTTTTCATGTTTTAAATCTTACTGAAGCAATTTACAAAATATAATTTATTACTCCTAAAACGATCGATTGGCTTTTACCCATTCTTTAATATAGTCTGCAATGGCAGTAGTAGTAGTACCTGGAGCAAATAATTTACCTACTCCCATATCGTTTAGCAGTTTCATATCATCATCGGGTATAATGCCGCCGCCAGTGAGTAATACATCGGTCATTCCTTTTTCTTTCATCAACCCAATTACTTTTGGGAATACAGTCATATGAGCGCCGCTTAAAATGCTAATACCAATTGCATCTACATCTTCTTGTAATGCAGCATTCACCACCATTTCGGGAGTTTGACGCAAGCCTGTATAAATTACTTCCATGCCGGCATCACGCATAGCAGTAGCAATTACTTTAGCTCCACGATCGTGGCCATCTAAACCTACTTTGGCAACCAATACACGTAAGGGACGAGTTGATTTTGACATACATTGTAAAAGTACGAAAGAACAGTGTTTTATAAGCGAAAACGCTGCTTTAATTGCTTTATACCTTGTTCAATTGCTATATTAAGTGAGTCTTTCCCATTTTCAAATAATATAATCTTCATTTTCTTTTCTCTAAAATAAGGAACACCTGATGAATCAACTATACGCTTATTTTTAAAAAGTGTAAAAACCAAATCAGTTGAATCAGGCATATTTTTACCTACTAAAATAAGGTTATTGATTGCATATTTTTCGGGCATCCATCCTAAAAATGAAGCGTTATCACTATATACTTCTGGCAATTTAAACTTTTTAGCATAATAATTAAGTGCACCTGCAGAAAAATAACCTCTGCAATAAATCATTGTTTTTACTTGTTGTTCTTTAGGCAAGCTATGATAAACTTTTGCGGTTTTTAATGCCAAATCTTCCCAGCCAATCATATCTGCAAAGTCTTGTGGTAATTCATGCATTTGTTGATCTTCCCATTTAAAATCACCAGTTTTTGCCAATTTAGTTTTTTGATAATAGTTGGAAAGCTCAACTGGGTTGGCAACTGGTAATAACAAAGGATAAATATAAATACTCAATAATATTCCTAAACCTAAAGGAATGTATTTTATCCAATTTAAGCGCTTAAATGAATACTGCTCAAATTGATAACTACCAAAAGCAAATAGTATTGGGTATACACCTATCGAATAATAGTTTTTGCCACGGAAAACAATTAAGATGATAATTACAAACAAATAAGCCCATCCAAAAATTCGGAATGGTTTTCCTTCTTTAGAAAAACTAGAAAAATATAAGCCTATCAACCATAAAAAGAGAAAAGGAAGTAGCATAAGTAATTGTCCGATTATAAAATTTATAGGCGTATTAAATTTTAGTTGCTCATCCTCTAATTCATGCATATGTGCAATAAGGGGTAGATTATGATTGTATTGCCATAAAATATTAGGTAAAAAAATACATATACCTATTAATCCACCAAAATAAAAATGTTTATTTAAAAATATTGTTCTGTGTTGAGTAATTAGTAATCCAACTAAAAGACTTATCAAATAAAATGAGGTTGAATATTTACTCATCATACCTAGTCCGGCACTAATTCCTAATAAATACAGCCATTTATTTTGATTGGTTTTTATAAATTTAAATACAGCAAAAGCCATCAGTGTCCAAAAAAAAGCGTCTAAAAAATTAGGATGAAATAAATAAAATAATCGAATAAAACCTGTTAGTATAAAAGGTAGAAAACAAAGTATTATTGCAAATTTTTTACCACCAAGATCTGTAACTATTTTTGCAGTAATAATAAATGTGGCAGCACCAAATAATCCTGGCCATAATTTTACCCAGAACATATTTGTGCCCAATAAATTAGATATCCATCCTAGAATAGATAGCATTGGCGGCACTTCCATGTAACCCCATGCTAAATGTTTTGCTTCGGCTAAATATAAATACTCATCTCTATGAAGTTCATAAAATGAAGGAACGAGTATAAACGGAATAACAAATTTTAGTATTGCAAGAAAATAAATTAATTTATTTTGATCGATTTTATTTTCTTTTAAACCCAATTTGGCATCCAATACAGTGAGCGGACTATTCATTTTACTAAATTAGCTTAAAACTTCTTAGGTTTACTATTAGATTCTAAAACGTATTCTGTATGAATTATCGAGCTTTTGGCAATACTAATTTACAAGTTAGCGAAATAGGTTTTGGATCTTGGGCTATTGGTGGCTCAGCCAATGTTGGTGGGGTAGAAATAGGATGGGGCCCATCGGATGATACAGTGTCTATAGCTGCCATCCATGCTGCATTAGATGCAGGAATTAATTTTTTTGATACAGCAGATTTCTATGGCCTTGGACATTCAGAAACAATATTGGGTAATACTTTAGCCGATAAAAAAGACGTAATCATTGCAAGTAAAGTGGGACAAAAAATTGGACCTGAAGGTAAAATTCAAATTGATTACACAAAAAAATATATTATTGAAGCTTGTGAACTAAGCCTGAAAAGATTAAAAAGAGATACGATTGATTTTCATCATCTGCACGTTGCCAGAATGGTGCATTTAGAAAATGGAGAATGTATTGAAGCAATGCAACAATTACAAGCGCAAGGAAAAATTCGTTATTGGGGAATTTCACTCATTACATTTAACCCATTTCCTGAAGCCGATTTTTTCATAAAAAATAATTTGGGTAATGGATTTCAATTGGTATTTAATTTAATCAATCAAAAAGCCTTGCCCATAATAGAAGCTGCTGCTGCAAAGGGTTATGGAGTAATTGCTCGTATGCCCTTGCAGTTTGGATTGTTATCTGGAAAAATAAAGCCAACAACTATTTTTGCTTCCGATGATCATCGCAGTTACCGATTGGTGCCAAGTATTATCAAACCTGTACTCAATATTTTAGATGAATATATTTGGAAGCTATTAGAAAAATACCAAACAACCCCTGCGGGCTTAGCGCTCAGTTATATTTTAAGTTACAAAGAAGTATCAACTGTTATTCCGGGCATACGTTCGCCAACACATGTAGCCCTTAATACCCATCATCTTGTGCAATTAGATAAGGCCGATCAATTGTATTTGCGCAATTTGTATGAAACTCAATGGCAGCAGGTAATGCAGTTAATGGAAAAGCAGGGATAATACTGTATTAATGCGTTCTACTGTTTCTTTTTTGCCAAGGATAGATGCAATATCAAACACGCCAGGTCCATATTTTCCACCTACTAACATAATGCGTAATGGAAGCATAAGTTCTCCTGGTTTTAGTTGATGTGCTGCTGCAATTTCTTTTAAAGTTATTTCAAGATCATGCGATTCCCAAACAATGCTTGATTCATATGCATTGGCCAATTCATTAAAAAATTGATTTTTTGCTGCATTCCATTTTGGTTGTAACGAATCTAAATCAAAGCTTTCGGGCTTTTTAAAAAAGAAAGAACCTTGCTGTATAAAGTCGGGTAATAAAGTACAGCGATCTTTAACAAGCTCAATAACTTTAGCTAATGTTTCATCGTTATCAATAGCAATGCCAGCATTTATCAACACTTCCTTTACTGAAGATTGAATATTTGCAATTGACGATTTTTTAATCCACTCATGATTATACCATTTGGCTTTTTCATAATCAAATTTTGCACCACCCTTATGAACACGATCCATGGAGAATTTTTCTATCAACTCTTGAATGCTAAAAATTTCATTATCAGTTCCATCATTCCAACCTAATAATGCGAGTAAGTTTACAAATGCTTCAGGTAAAAATCCATGCTCTTTAAAGCCAGTTGTTTTTTCGCCAGTTTTAGGGTCGGTCCAATTCATTGCAAATACAGGAAAGCCTAATCGATCACCATCTCTTTTACTCAATTTTCCATTTCCATCTGGTTTTAAAATCAATGGAAGATGCGCCCATTGTGGCATTTCAGCTTCCCAGCCTAAATATTTCCACAATAAAATATGTACTGGTGCAGAAGGAAGCCATTCTTCGCCTCTAAATGCATGTGTTATTTTCATTGCATAATCATCAACTACAACTGCTAAATGATAGGTAGGCATTTCATCTGCCTTTAGTAATACTTTATCATCAACTTGAAACGAATTAAATATTACTTCACCTCTAATCATATCTGTAAAAGAAATAGATTCATCTTCTGGCATTTTAATTCGAATAACATAAGGTGTGCCAGCGTCTTTTAATGATGCAACTTCAACTTTTGAAAGTGTTAAAGAGTTACGCATTTTTGTACGCAGAATATGATTGTATTGTGGTGAAGGATTTTCCGGAGTTTTATAATCTACGCGCATTTGCTCTAATTCTGTAGGCGTATCAAATGCATAATATGCATATCCATCGGCTACTAATTGCTCAGCATATTTTTTGTAAGAAGCTTTTCTTTCACTTTGTCTGTATGGCGCAAATGGACCGCCATGTTTCGGACTTTCATCGGGTTCTAATCCACACCACTTTAAAACATCTAAAATATACTCTTCAGCACCTTCAACAA
>JBKJQV010000148.1:0-3679 GCA_046593815.1 Sediminibacterium sp.
TTTACAAGTGAATCTCTATTGCCGGAATTTTCACGGAAGCTGGAAGTAAACTTGTCAAATGTTTCCTGAACACCCAACTTCTCGGCCATCTTCTTTGTTGTTGAATAGTAGTCGAGAAGATCTTGGTTTTGACCATAGAATGCTGTATAGGCCATATCAATACCATAGATACCGTAATTGACAGCCTTTTTGTAGGCAGTGCTGTAATCAGTAGCTTTCGAAGATGAATTCAAAAGGTCTCTGTTGAACGGAACATTGTTTTCATAGATAGCATTAATCATTTCCATCGGTGAAGGAAGGTTTGCTATTGTATAAAAGAATTTAAATTCCAGTTTCTCTCTTGCTTTTTGTTTTTCGGAATCAACAACTGTTGTTGTATCTGCAAATTCATCAGTTGTTTGCTCAGGCTTGTTATTGCTGCATGAAGCTGCAGTAATTACAATCAAACCAAAAGCGAGTGAACGTGTTAAGAACCTTTTCATATAATATAGTTTGATGCAAAAATAGAAATCATTGGTTAATTTCAAAGGAAAAACTATTCTTACTCCGCTGAAAAACTGTGTATTAATTTCTACAAAAGGCTGAAATTCAGTTATATACTATAATTGCCAAAAATCGGCTAATTTGTGTAGCTTGACCATACATTTTTCACACAAAATGGATTTAAATGAGAAAGACAATTGAAGTAAAAAAAGCAGATAAACAAAAAAATACCAAAGCTGTAACAACTCCTTGGTCAAAAGCTTGGATTTGGTATCTCATTATTCCTGCAATTACATTTTTAGTTTATCACTCTGTTTCATCATTTGATTCTACTAATTGGGATGATAAAGCATATATCAAAGAAACTCCGATTGTCCGAAGTTTGAGTTCAGATAACATCAAGGCAATATTTACTACAAAAGTCTTGAATAGTTATAATCCAATTGTCTTGCTGACCTTCGCATTAGACTATAAGTTTGCTAAACTTAGTCCTGGCTGGTGTCATGCTATAAATTTATTTTTTCATCTACTAAATGGTTTACTTGTATTTGCTTGTATGCGTAAGTTAAGGTTTAAAGCGGTTCACGCAGGATTGATTGCTATTTTATTTTCAATTCACCCGTTGGCAACTGAAGCAGTGGCATGGATTGCCGGGAGAAAAGATGTTGTTTATTTATTTTTCTTTTTACTGTCATGGAAATTTTATCTCGATTTCTTTCACGTAAAGAAAAAAGTCTTTTTTATTTTAAGTATTTTCTTTTTCCTATTGTCGCTTCTGTCTAAAGTTCAGGCGATCACTCTTCCTTTTGTTTTAATAGCTTCCGATATTTTACTTCATGTGAAGTTTGAAAAAAAGGCAGTGTTAAATAAAATTCCATTCCTATTGCTTGCTTTAACTTTTGGTTTAATTGCTATTGCAGGCAGCGGAGAATTGGTAGCTGATAAATACAGTACACCACTATCATTTTTAGATAAAATATTTTATTCAATAATTGCCTTTGGTCTTTATTTTATAAAAATAATATTTCCGATCGGTCAGAATGCAATTTATCAATTTCCTGAATCAGGAAGTTTTACATATACATTTTATATTATTATTGGAATTATATCGATTGTGATTTTAACGGGAGCTTTCTTCTATTCAATAAAAAGAAATCCTCGATTATCAGGAAGTATTTTATTTTTTGTTGTCTGTATTTTCCCTGTTCTGCATGTGGTAGCAGTGAATTCAGCAATTATTTATGAGCGGTTTATTTATCTTGCCGACATTGGAATTTTCATGGCTGTTTTTTCATTGATTGAAAAATTTCCAAAACAGGAAATTAAACTTTCATACTTACTAGCAGGAGTTTGTTTGTTGTTCTCAGGATTATCTTATGCACGAATTCCTATATGGAAAAATAGTTTCTCACTTTGGAGTGATGTTATCAAAAAAGATCCTACCGCTGCAGATGCATATACAAACCGTGGCCAATATTATGAACAACAAGGTGAATTTGATAAAGCATTTTTGGATTATTCTGAAACAATAAAACTGCAACCCAAAAAACCAAGTGGCTACCACAATAGAGCAGTTTCATATTTTCGTTTGAATGATTTTAAACACGCATTGGAAGATAATCGTAAAGTTCTGGATATTGATCCCCAACACACTGATGCATTAGTCAACCGTGCTGCTATATTCTTCAATATGGATCAAATGGATTCAACAATTTACTATTATAAAAAGGCGCTCGAAGTTACTCCACGATTAGCAAAAGGTTATTATGAATGCGGACTAGCATATCTAAAAATGAAAGACTTCGTAAATGCGAGCGAATATTTTAAAAAAGCGATTGAAATAATTCCTGATTATGCTGATGCGTATACTTATTTAGCAGTAGCTAAAATTAATTTGAACTTAATCGATGAAGCACTTTTCAGCATCAACGCTTCTGAAAAAATTGTTTCTAATTCTGCTGCCAGAACTCTTGTGTCAAATGAACTGCTTCGTTTTGGAAATGAAAAGTATGCTCTTGGAAAAACGGACGAAGCACTCGATAAATATTTTGAGGCAGCGAAAGTGATGCCTTCAAACCCGGAAACATATTTCAATATTGGCGGAATTTATCTGATGAAGCGGAACATTAAACAGGCCCGTGAAAATTGGCAAAAAGCAATATCGCTTGATCCAAATCATGTTGGATCTAAAGAGTGGCTCGCCAGAACGGTTAATTCTAAATAATCGACCAAGTTGATATCTAGTCCGGGTTGTGAAATTTGCCTACATTTGCCCTATGCATCGCCCAACTTTTGATGAAATATATATGGAGCTGGCTCAAAATCTGGCCCATAAGTCACATTGCGTAAAAATTAAAGTCGGTTCGGTATTGACAAAAGATACAAGAATCGTTTCCCTCGGCTATAACGGACCACCCGCCGGAACTCATAACTGTGATGAAAAATGGCCGGAAGTCGGATGCCCCCGCGATAGTAAAGGTAGTTGTTCCCTTGCCTTGCACGCAGAACAAAATGCAATCCTTTATGCTTCCAAAAATGGCGTTCCAATCGAAGGATGTACGATCTACGTAACACTTTCACCCTGCCTTCCTTGTGCCCGAATCATTTTTACCATGGGGATTAAGAAAGTCATTTACCTAAATAGTTATGCTGAGTATAAAGGTATCGGCGTCGATGAAGGTGTGGAATTTCTGAAGCAATTTGGAGTTCAGGTGGAAAGATATCAGAATAAAGAAGCCTTGACTTCTAATTCTTAACTCAATTTCGTTTTTGTCGCAGAATCCTTCTTCTCATGGACGGGATTTTGGAGTTAATTCATCTTATTTCAAAACATTTTCTGAAAAAATCAGTTTAAAGAAAATACGGTCGGTGAAATCCGGCCATTAAAATCAACTACTCAAGTGAATAAATTAAAAATTTGGTTGCCACTTATCTTTGGTGGACTTATAGCTATTGGAATTTATGTTGGATTGCGATTGAATCAGTCGGCAAAAAATGAAAACTCATTTTTTTCTTTTCGGACCGGTCAATTCAATAAATTGAATGATGTCATCAATTATATTAATCAAGAATATGTTGATACTGTCAATCAAAAGAAATTAGTTGAAAGTACAATAGAAGAAATGTTGCACAAGCTGGATCCTCATTCTGCATACATTCCTGCTGATGAGCTTCAATCCACCAACGAACCGCTAGA
>JBKJQV010000260.1:0-3585 GCA_046593815.1 Sediminibacterium sp.
AGCCTTCAGTTATTCAGAAAATGTTTTTAATAGCAACTTCACCTTCAGAAAGTGCATGGGGAGTTGCTGTACATACTGCTCAACGACTAGCTATTGAAGCAGATAATAGTTGGTGGGATATGAGAGCCGATGCAGGTGCAAAAGGGTTAAAAGCTGCAAGAGCAATTGGAATGTTAACTTATCGTAACTACGCAACTTTTCAAGAAAAGCAGACTGATGAAGATCCCGAAAAAATGGATGATTTTAAAGCCTCAGCCTATTTAAATTATCAAGGAGATAAATTAGTAAAACGCTTTAATGCATACAGCTATTGGTTATTAACTAAATCAATGGATAGTCACCATTTAGGAAGAGGGAGAGGAGGTAATTTAATTGAAGTGTTACAATCCATTCATCAACCAACATTAATAATTGGAATTAATAGTGATATTCTTTGTCCAATAGATGAACAACAATTCATGGCCGATCATTTGCAAAATGTCGAATTAGTAGCAATTGATTCTACATATGGTCATGATGGATTTATTATTGAAACACAACAAATCACTGAAATTTTAAAGAAGTTTCTTTAGAAATCTTTATAAATAATTTTATTTAAGCGCTTTGTGCTTTAGAGCAATTGTACTTTTGTTTTTGAAAGGCATTTAATGCCAAGTATTTTTTCAATTATTAGAGTTTAGGAATCAACTGTTCTTTTTTCCTTGATGAAAAAAGAACGAAAAAAATCAAGGCAGTCCAGATCGCTCCGCGCTGCCTGCCTTCCCTCGCGCCACTCCATTTATCAATTGTAATATGCTAGTTTACTTCTATTTCCAATCTCTTATTCCTAACTCCGTTCGGAATTTATTTAAGTTTAATCAGTTTATTCTACTTTATGGCTTTAAGTCGGCCTTTGGAAAATAGCGTTAATAAATAACTAAAATAATGGCTTTCGAAAGACCTTCGAAAAATGACGTAAACCAATTTTTTGAGTGAAGCGTTAAACAATGAAAGCTGTTTGAGCCCGAAGGGCGAGTTCTTTCATTGTAGCGGAACGAATAAAATTGTAGTCATTTTTCGGGAGTCTTGATTTTTTGGTTCTTTTGTATCAAGACAAAAGAACGTATCGGTAAAGCACGAAGTGCTTTAATAAAATAATTTTAAAATAATATTTTCAATTTTGAATTCTACTCCGGATGATATTTAGAAACAGCATTCTTATACACTTCGGCTTTATTTAATGTCATCGGTTTTGTTTGCTGCTTCACATACATTTCCATTTGATCTGTGTAATGAGGCGATTCTTTTCTTGCAGATGCTCCATAAACATTCAGTGTTTCAATAATTGGTAAGTCTTTGGTAAAACGGACAAGTTCAATATACGCATCTCCTTGATTGCCTTTAACCTTTCCATTTTTATAAGGAATAGAATACATTGGTGCCAACACATCTGGCAAACCTGGTAACGGTAATTCAACATTTCCTCTAACTAACTTTTGAACATCACCTAATTGCAAATTAGTTCTACCAAAATTAGTTAGCATAGTAGTTTTTGCTTCTTTTAAAATGGCAACACATTGTTCGCTAGTGATTGTTTTATTCTTTGTATAGAGTCCCCAATTTTTAGTAGTTGCAGCCTGAACAAAATAAAATGTTCCCGCGCCAATACTTTCTACATTCGCTTTTTTATCCCATTTTTTTAGGTTGATAATGAGCTCTGCAATATCCGGATGTTTTGTTTCATCTAATAAAAAGAAAGTATCAATATTAGTAGGAAAATAAAAATTAGCAGGGTAGGTTCTATCAAACTTAATTCTTTTAAAATCGTCATAAGATACTTTGTTCAATGGCTTAACCAACTCTTCAAAACGCTTGCTACGATTATTTTCTAGCGTTTCATATCCCATAGTAATATCTTTTACAACAGGATTCTCTTTCCCATCTGTAGAATGAAAAGGAGAGTGGTTGGTATTATACACATAACCTGCAGATGGTTGCAAAACTTGCGGCAAATCTTCTAAAGGATGAAGACTATTCCACAATGTTGCAGATGTATTTCCTGGTAAAGTATTTTTCCATTCGTAATTTTTATTTCTGATAGGTATTCTTCCATTACTTAAATAAAAAATAGTATCAAATTTATCGGCATAAACAATATTATAACCAGGAATTGCCAACATATTTAATGCGGCTTTAAACTCTGTATAATTTTTTGCTTTATTAAATCTATACCATTGTTCTAATCCCCTGATATCCATTTGCGCTGGCATGCGAATAGAGAATGTTCCTCTTTCTGTAATGATTGTTGGACCATATTTGCTCCAGTACGCTTTCTTTTTTACTTTAATTTTTAAGCCTGCAATCTTTACTTTTAATGGAGCTGTTCTTTCTTCTAATGTTTCCCAATTGCCATCAAATTTATATTGCAATTTATTGGTAGGATTTATTTCTAACTGGTAGGTATCTAATTTATCGGGTGCATTTACAGTATGCGCCCAGCCGAGGTTTTCATTTACTCCATGTAGAATTGATGGAGCTCCAGGGAAATTAGCTCCTAAAATATTCCATCCTTCTTCACTGCATAAATGTGCTTCATAAAAAGCAACAGGCCCTTCTAATGGTTGATGGGCGTTGATGTCGAGGTATACTTGTCCGTCTGTAGTTTTGGCGCTATTAAATGCAAAAGCATTACTTCCTGCTGTTTTATAGTTTTCTAATAAAGGAACTGTTCCGCCAAAAATAGAAGCTAATGCTTTATCTGCTCCCGATAATACACATAGCTGTAATACAGAATACTGAACCATGTCTTTCGGAACAACCGGGAATAATTTATTTAATAAAATTTCATTGGAATGTTTGGCTGCATATGCATTTAATCCAGCACAGTAACCTTCTAATACGCGTTTAAAATCGGGACTTAAATCACTTTCATATTTTGCTTCTACCAATTCAGGTATTCTTAATAAGTGAATAATATAATCGATAGTAGCGCCTTTCTTACCTTGGTATTGAGCTAGCATTGCTTTACCGGCCATTAAGGATTGCTGAATTGTAGTGAAATCATCTTCGGCATGGGCCCAAGCTAAGCCATATGCTACATCTGGATCTGTTTTCCCAAAAATATGGGGAACTCCATATTTGTCACGTATAATGTCAATTTTGGTAGGATTAAATTGAGCAAAACCTATAATCGAGGAACAAAGCAAGAAGATGAAGATGGCAATCTTTGGCATTATAGTTATTTTTTAATAGCAACAAATCTAACAACTTTATGTTTAGCGAACCAAATTGATAAAGGCTTGTTATCTTTAAGTAAATTACTTATTATGGGAATTTTAAAGCAGCTTAGTGAGTATCTCTACATTAAAAAAAGAGATCCAAATGAGGAAAGAACTCAATGGATGAAATATATGCATGGGATGAATCGAATTTCATTAATCATGTTTTTGTTAGCTATCATTTTTATGATTGTTAAAATGCTTATTCTACCAATGATTAAGAAATAAGGAAATTATTTTTTTAAGAATTCTATAATTTTACTTGCAGCTTGTTGAGAAGCATTTCCTCCTTCTGACAATTTATTTTTTAATGCTTGATAATCTTTAG
>JBKJQV010000298.1:0-7421 GCA_046593815.1 Sediminibacterium sp.
TGCAAGTATTTCAGCTTACTCCCAATCCCGAGGATGAAAGCGAATTGGATAAATACATATTAGATAAAAAAATAAACTTAAATAAATCATCTTTTACTGAACGATACTTAAATGTAAAAGAAACCTCAGGTAAAATCATAGCATTTTACTCCAAATTCTTAGATCAGCCAATTAAAAAAGAACACCTGTTACGTATCAACCAATTAATAGCTGCGCTACGAAATGGAATGTATGCTGCTAAAGGAATGAAAGATATTGAAGCTGATAGCATTGAATTCAGTAATTCTATAAACAATATAAAATTTGGTACTTTTCAATCTCTACAAAGTAACCTTACTATTTTTTTTAGTTCTCTAATAAATGCGTTTAACAATAAAGATCAACAAACCTGCTATATCGAGTTAAAAAGTTTATATGAAAAAACTCAGAAAGAATTTGATAATAGTATTAAAATTTCATACCAAAGTGCTGGAGATAAAATCATTAAGGAAAAGGACATTTCTACTTTATTCAATGTAAACAGGGCATTGTTCTCTTCTTGCAAAGCCATCTTGTTTGCTGTAAAAGATTTTCAATTAACACAGTCTAATGCAGAAAAATTAGAAGATGAATTAAGAAATTAGTAAGTATAAAAAAATATTATACTCAAAGATTTCCCCTATTATCCTGTTCTCTTTCTATTGCCTCAAATAAAGCTTTAAAATTCCCTTTGCCAAAGCTCTTTGCCCCTTTACGTTGTATTATCTCAAAGAATAATGTAGGCCTATCTTCTACTGGTTTCGTAAAAATTTGTAATAAGTATCCCTCTTCATCTCTATCTACCAATATACCTAATTCTTTTAATGGAGATAAATCTTCATCTATTTTTCCAACCCTTTCTAATAAATCGTCGTAATATGAATTAGGCACTTTCAAAAAATCAATACCTCGCTTTTGTAAATCAGTAACAGTTTTTACAATATCCAATGTAGCTAAAGCAACATGCTGACAACCTTCTCCATTATAGAATTCGAGGTATTCTTCTACTTGAGATTTTTTCTTCCCTTCTGCAGGTTCATTAATAGGAAATTTTACAAATCCATTTCCGCTACTCATTACTTTACTCATTAATGCAGAATATTCAGTCGAAATATCATTATCGTCGAACGTAAGTATATTGTTAAAGCCCATCACATTCTCATAAAAGCTTACCCATTTATTCATTTGATTCCAACCTACATTTCCAACACAATGATCTACATATAACAACCCAGTATCGGCAGGGTTATAGTTGCTTTCCCATTTACGATAGCCAGGTATAAAAACACCTTTGTAATTTTTTCTTTCAATAAATAAATGTATCGTGTCGCCATAAGTGTGAATACCACTCATTACAACTTCCCCTTCAGCATCAGATAAAGTTGTTGGCTCCATATAAGATTGAGCTCCTCTTTGAGTAGTTTGCTCCCAAGAGTATTTAGCATCATCAACTTTTAATGCCAACATTTTTACTCCGTCTCCGTGTTTATTTACATGTTCAGCAATTTCATTATTGCCATTTAAACTCGTAGTAAAAACAAAAGTGAGTTTATGTTGACGAACAGCATAGCTGGCTCTGTCTTTTACTCCTGTTTCTGGTCCAGCGTATCCTAAGCTTTGAAAACCAAAAGCAGTTTTATAAAAATGTGCAGCTTGCTTAGCATTACCAACATAAAATTCTACATAATCGGTACCAAGTAGGGGTAAAAAATCAATATTCTTATTCATTAATTTGAAATTACTGTAAGTCGTATGATAAATTTAAAAAGAAAAACTTGTACTCAATGCCTAGTAACTATTTCGATCGCATTGCTAGAGCTTCCATTAGAAGACAATACCCTTTACGAGTATCATTGAAAATTTTGTGTGGATAATCTGGAATCACATTACGAAACTAAGGAATTGTTGGGAGATTTGATGAAAGCATATCAACTGTAGATTATCTTCGTTAAATATATCATTTTTATGAAAGTAGGAATTCTTGGTGGCGGTCAACTTGGACGAATGCTATTACAAGCGGCCGCTAACTATACGGTAGAAACATTTGTATTAGAAAACGATGTAGATTGTCCGGCTGCTCATCTTTGTCACCATTTTATAAAAGGAAATATTACTGATTTTGATGCAGTTTATGATTTTGGCAAATCGCTTGATGCATTAACTATTGAAATTGAATCTGTAAATGTTGAAGCTTTAGAAAAATTAGAACAAGAAGGTGTAAAAATATATCCATCTCCTGCTGCAATTAAAATTATTAAAAATAAAATTATTCAAAAAAAATTTTACAAGGACAATGAAATACCTAGCTCTTCCTTTTTAATTACTCAAAATAAAAAAGAGCTCGAAACAATGATTGATTTTTTACCAGCTGTACATAAAATTGGTGAGGGTGGATATGATGGAAAAGGTGTTCAAGTATTAAATGATTCAAAAGATTTTGAAAAAGCATTTGATGCACCTAGTGTTCTGGAGAAAAAAGTTATTATAAAAAAAGAAATTGCATTAATAGTGGCAATGGATAACAAAGGTGCCACTGCAGTTTATCCTGCATCAGAAATGATGGTAAATCCAGCATTGAATTTACTCGATTATCAAATTAGTCCTGCTTTATTACCCGAAAAAACACTTTGGGTGGTTGAAGCTATTGCCATAAAATTAGTAAAAGCTTTAAAATCTGCTGGCTTATTTGCAGTAGAAATGTTTGTTGACATCAACGATGAAGTATGGGTAAATGAAACTGCCCCAAGAGTTCACAATAGCGGTCATCATACTATAGAAGCCAATCATTGCAGCCAATACGATATGTTATGGCGAATTATTCTCGGATACCCATTAGGCAATACAGCTCCTATTTTACCTGCAGCAATAATTAATATTATTGGAGCAGAAAATTATACAGGTAATGCAATTTACGAAGGGTTAGAAGAAGTATTAACCATTGATAATGCATTTGTACATTTATATGGCAAAAAACTTACTAAACCAGGCAGAAAAATGGGTCATGTAACTATAATGCATAGCAGTTATCATGATCTTACACACAAAGCCAACAAAGTAAAAAATTTATTGAAAGTAAGGAGTTAGTTTTTATCTAAATCAAAAGCTTACCTCTTTTTAGTTTCAATCTGTTTTAAAAATCCAATACCAATTAAACTCTTCGACTGAAGTCCAGGTGCATCTTTATTTACTCCAAATAAACGTGCTTCATCATCATAAATTAAATCGAGACTATAAGTTGCAGAGAAATATTTATTTATTTTAAATGCGAATAAATTAGTCATGAAAAAATTAATATTTTGAGGATTCTTTTTATAATTCGAAAATAAATCCATTCTGCCCTTATAGTTGATATTCTTTGCAATTACAGTATTATAGTTTACAGTTATAAAAGCACCAATTTGATTAAACGATCTTGAACCAGCAGGAACACCGTAAACACCTTTATTAGAAAGCGTTCTATTCAGAACTAAAATCCATCTTGAAGTTAGTGGCGACAAGAATATGGAGAGTTTATTATCCGGTTTATAATCAAATCCTGCTGAAAGTATAATATATGCGGGTGATAAAAAAGAGGAAGTAAAATCTAAAACGTTATTATTGTAATTGTATCCATCAAAAAACTGAGAACGAAAATTAAACAAGCCTGTTAGATACCACTTGCCTATCGAATCCATTTTATATCCATACTTACTAATTAAATCATTTCGGTCATCGTTTTTTCGGCTTCCTAAACTAGTGCTTTGTATATAGCCTAAGTTTAAATCGAAATTATTATCCCAACTATGGCGATCTTTTTTGTAATACAAGAAATAATTGAAGTACCCATTTACAGTTAATGAGAAATTATCGCCACCCGCTGCCCAGTTGGTCAAAGAACCTTGGGCAAGGTTAAAACTCATCATCCCACCCCTTTTCCAATTCCAGTTTGTAGTGGTATCATTGTCTTTCTTAAAATTTCGATTTTGCTGTCTTTTAAGTGCATTTACCACATTGTCTTGGGCTAAAATTATAGTTCCAGTAGTTAACAGTAACGTTAAAAACAGAACAAATTTTTGCATATTGTTGTTTTTTGGATGCAAATATATGTATTGAAGTTAATTTTTTAGAAAGAAATGCTGACAAACTGACATAAATAGATCGTTTTCAGTAACTTTGCAATCCTAATTTTTAGTAGATGGAATTGGTTGAAGCATTGAATAAAGAGCACGACGAAAAACGGCAAGGCGAAGCATTTAATATTATGCTTTCTAGTGCTTCAGATGGGAAAAAATTTTACATAGAGAGTTATGGATGTGCAATGAACTTCTCTGATAGTGAAGTAGTGGCGGCAATTTTACACCAAGAAGGTTTTGGATCTACTAAACTGTTCGAAGAAGCAGATTTAATATTAGTAAATACTTGCTCCATAAGAGAAAAAGCAGAATTAACAATACGTAAAAGGCTCACCGAATTTAGGCAAGCAAAAAAGAATAAGCCTGGAATGTTAATAGGCATTTTAGGATGTATGGCTGAGCGTTTAAAAGCTAAACTATTAGAAGAGGAAAAACTAGTAGACCTAGTGATAGGTCCTGATGCTTATAGAAGTTTACCCAATTTAATTAAAGAAGCAGAAGGTGGACAAAAAGGTGTGAATGTTTTGTTGAGTAGAGAGGAAACTTATGGTGACATTTCTCCAATTCGATTAAACTCAAATGGAGTAAATGCCTATGTATCTATTACTAGAGGTTGTAATAATATGTGTAGCTTTTGTGTTGTTCCTTTTACAAGAGGAAGAGAAAGAAGCAGAAGTAGTAATTCTATTATTAATGAAGTTCAAACTCTAGTAAATAGTGGATACAAAGAAGTAACGTTACTCGGTCAAAATGTAGATAGCTATTATTGGAATGATGAAGTTACAGGCGTTAATACCACTTTTGCTCAACTATTAGAAAAGGTTGCATTGGTGTCTTCTCAATTAAGGGTTCGTTTTAGCACTTCACATCCAAAAGACATTACTGATGAAGTATTGTATACGATTGCTAAATATGAAAATATTTGTAATTATATACATCTTCCAGTGCAAAGTGGAAGTACCAGAGTATTGCAAATGATGAATAGAACTTATACTAGAGAATGGTATATAGCCAAAGTTGAAAGGATAAAAGAAATTTTACCTAACTGTGGTTTAAGTACAGATATTATTACTGGATTTTGTACGGAAACTGAGGAAGAACACCAAGAAACTTATTCTTTGATGGAATACTGTAAATACGATTTAGCATATATGTATTTTTACAGTGAACGACCAGGTACATTGGCAGAAAAAAGGTATAAAGATGATATACCCGAATCAATCAAAAAAAGACGATTACAAGAAATTATTGACTTGCATAGAATTCATTCTTTAGAAAGTATGCAACGTGATGTAAATAAAACTTTCACCGTTTTAATAGAAGGGAATTCAAAAAAAAGCGATGATTTTTGGCAAGGAAGAACAGATCATAACAAAGTAGTAATTTTTGCGAAAGAAGGAAATTTTAATAAAGGGGATTACGCTAAAGTGCATATTGATAGATGTACAGCTGGAACATTGTTTGGAACAACAAAGCAATAAACTAATTAGAAAATGGATGTACAAAACATAAAAAATAGATTTGGCATTATTGGTAATTCTCCAAGCTTAAACCATGCTTTAAACACTGCAGTTCAAGTTGCAGGAACTGATTTAACAGTATTAATAGTTGGAGAAAGCGGAGTTGGTAAAGAAGCATTTTCTCAAATTATTCATGCATTATCTGCCAGAAAGCATAACCCATTTATTGCTGTAAACTGTGGCGCTATTCCAGAAGGCACAATTGATTCAGAGCTTTTTGGGCACGAAAAAGGATCATTTACAGGTGCTGTAGATAGTCGTAAAGGTTACTTTGAAACTGTAAATGGCGGCACCATTTTTATGGATGAAATTGGGGAAATGCCATTGGGTACACAAGCTCGTTTATTAAGAGTTTTAGAAACAGGAGAATTTATTAGAGTAGGCTCATCAAAAGTTCAAAAAACAGATGTTCGTGTAATTGCAGCTACTAATAGAGAATTATTAGAATTTACTCAAAAAGGTAGATTTAGGGAAGATTTATATTATAGATTGAGTACTGTTCCAATTCGTGTTCCATCTTTAAGGGATAGAAAAGAAGATATTCTATTATTGTTTAGAAAATTTGTTGTTGATTTTGCAGAACGATATAAAACCACACCTGTTCAATTAGATGATGAAGCAAAACAATTGTTATTAAACCATCAGTGGCCAGGTAATGTTAGAGAATTAAAAAATATAGCAGAACAAATTTCTGTATTAAGCCCTTCACCACAAGTAAGTGGTAAAGAAATGCGTATTTTTTTACCTGAGAAAAAAGAAAATAGATTTCCAGTATTAGCTGGCCATACTCCAACCGGCGAGTTTGCAAATGAAAGAGAAATACTATACAAGCTTTTTTTCGATATGAAAAAAGATGTTACAGAATTAAAAAAAATGTTTGTTGAAATTCTACAAAATCCATCATTGGCGGGCACTGCAGCAAATTTTACCAAAGAGTCGATTCTAAAAGATTACGAAAACATAAATGATAATAACCATGTTGGTTCCGTTAATCATTCACTAAACGTAGCATCTTCTAACAATCAAACTGGTTTTCTTCCATCTAATAATCAACCAGTAATATTAACCAATGAAGAAATTCACCAACATGAAGAAATAGAAGAATCATTGAATATAATGGATAAAGAAAAAGAGTTAATTATTAAAGCATTAAAAAAGCATAAAGGAAAAAGAAAAGATGCTTCATTAGATCTTGGAATAAGTGAAAGAACTTTATACCGAAAATTAAAAGAATATGATATTGAAGAATAATTTTTTACTAAAATTAAATGCATTATTGCTGTTCGTGTTTTTATTAACAGGATGTAGAGTGTATTCTTTTAAAGATGCGATAATTCCGTCAGATGTAAAAACAGTAAAAATTGGTTTTTTTGAAAATAAAGCACGTTATATTAATCCACAATTAGCGCCAAAATTAACCGATAAATTACAATCAAAAATTACTTCTCAAACCAAATTAACAAGAACCAATAACGATGATGCTCATTACATTATTAATGGCACCATCACCAATTACGATCCTAGTCAAACTGTAGGAGTCTCAGCACAACAATCTAGTATTAATAGACTAACCGTTACTGTTCATGTTATTTTGAAAAAAACATTGGAAAATAAAACAGAAGAATTTGATGTGAGTCGTAGTTTCGATTATTCTGCAAATCTTACCTTACAACAGGCCGAAGGTCAATTGCAAGATGAAATACTTAGGAATATAACTGATGAAATATTTAACCGAATTTTTTCTAACTGGTAATTGAGTTGTATATTTAAT
>JBKJQV010000351.1:0-8827 GCA_046593815.1 Sediminibacterium sp.
AAGTTAACATATTGGAAATAGAAATCAAAACATAAAAAAATAAAGCTTACGGGCAATTAGTACTACTTGGCTTTGTTGTTACCAACTTTACACCTATAGCCTATCAACGTCGAAGACTACGACGTTGATAGGCTATAGGTGTAAAAATGGTAACATTAAAGCCGAGTAGTACTAATTGCCCGTAAGCTTTATTTTTTTATGTTTTGATTTCTATTTCCAATATGTTAACTTATTGTCTCTATAAAATGAGATCAACTCTTTATGGTGGTTTTGCCGGGGGTGTTCACCTCTTCCCATTCCGAACAGAGAAGTTAAGTCCCCCATGGCCGATGGTACTCGCATCTAGCTGGGAGAGTAGGTAGCTGCCATATTTATTTAAATGCCTTGTATGTTTTTCATGCAAGGCATTTTTGTTTTGTAACCTGGCCGTCATTAAGAATAAAGAGAGAAATCACATAAATGGAATTTATTAAATAAATTCGTGAGATTTCTTCTCCTTTGCTGCAGAAATCGTTGAAATGATGACATTTTTTATAAACTCAATAACCGAATAAATTAAAGACAATTTGTAGATGTAGATTTTGCTATAAATAGTTTACTTTGAAATTTATATATGGCTAAACCTAAATACAATCTCCTAGTTAGAATTCTATCAGTAGGTAATACGGTTAATACTCCATTTAGATTGGCGTATAAAAACTACATGTTTAATCTTTTTCTATTGATGGCTACTCCTTTTGCTTTTTTAGTAATGTGTATTAACATTTATTTGGGACAATATATTTTGTCTGCTTTTAATATTGCACATTTTTGCATTTTTTTATTTGGCTATTATATTGCATTTTCACAAAACTTTTTAAGTTATCGGCCTCTTCTACTATTCCTTATAGCTGCTATTGCAACTTACACTGCTTATTTTTATAAGAATGGAAATGAATATCGGTTCTTGATTATGATGGTAGCCGCAGTAGTGCTTTGTGAAAAAAAATGGCAGTATATTTTATTTGCACTTTTTGTATCTCTATCATTCGTAATTATTCGTTTAGATGAACTCCCCTTAAGTAATATGAGTAGTTTAATAATTTTAGAGAAAACGGTTAAATTAATATTTCCACTTTCTTTTTTCTCCATTTGCTTGTATTATTTTAAAGATATTTATTTTAAAAATCAATATAAGCTAGAACTTGCATACAACGAGTTATCAAAAAGTAAAGAAGAGAAAGATCGAATACTTAATGTTGTTGCACACGATTTAAGAAGTCCATTAAATGGAATATCAGGAATTAGCAAAATGATGTTATCGGATGATAACCTTATCGATAGTTCCAAAGAATTGCTAAAATTAATTGAACAAAGTGCCGAATCTACGCTTAGGCTTATTAGTGATTTAATGGAGACAAATATTACTTTATTAGATCACTACAATTTTCAACTAATTGATTTAAATAAACTTGTTAACCAATCATTACAAATACTCGTTTTTACTGCAAAAGAAAAAAGTATTATTCTAGAAATTAATATCACAAAGCAAAACATTTTAATTAATGCTGATAAAGATAAGATAGACAGAGTAATATCAAATTTAATATCCAATGCAATTAAGTTTAGTAAGTATGAATCTATAATTCATGTAACATTAAATCAAAAAGAAGAATTTGCAGAGCTAATAGTCAAAGACAATGGTATCGGTATTCCATATAAATTGCAGAGTAAGGTTTTTGATTTATTCACTACTGCCAAACGAAAAGGAACTGCAGGCGAAAAAAGTTTTGGCTTGGGATTGGCTATCTGTAAAAAAATAATTGAATTACATGGTGGCCAAATTAAACTGGAAAGTCAAGAAGGAATAGGGTCCACTTTTATTGTAAAATTACCGCTTAATATTTAACCATCTCAATATGCTCAATTCCATCTTCTAAATAAACAGCTCCTTCATTTTTAAATCCGAAGGAAGTGTAAAAATTAATTAAGTAACATTGCGCACCAATTCTAATTGGTCCTTTGCCAAATTGCTGATAACAACAATCGATCGCTTCTGCAATTAATTGCTTTCCAGCACTAATTCCCCTTACACTAGGAGAACTTACTACCCTGCCAATACTCATTTCATCATAGATTAAACCTTGTGGAAGAAGTCTGCAATAAGCAATTAATTCATGCCCTTTCCAATACATCAAATGACTACTTTCTTGATCTTTATTGTCTGCATCCTGAAAAACACAGTTTTGTTCTACAACAAAAACTTCATTTCTCAATCGTAAAATGGAATATAATTCATGTGGAGTTAAAGCTTGGAACGATTTCAATATAAAAAAAGGAGTTTCTGCAGTCATTCAAGTCTATTTTGACAAATTTACCACAATATTTCTGCACCTTTGTCTACTTATAAAATTACGAATACTTACATCTAAAATGACTAAAAGAGTTGCTATTATTGGAGCAGGGCCTGCAGGATTAACAGCTGCTTATTTACTTGGAAAAGAAAATCAAGAAGTAGTGGTTTTTGAAAAAGATCCTACTTATGTTGGAGGTATATCAAGAACTGAATCTTATAAAGGCTATCATTTTGATATTGGTGGTCACCGATTTTTTTCTAAATCTAAAGAAGTGGAAGATTTCTGGACCGAAATTTTAGGCGATGAAATGCTTGAACGCCCTCGTAGCTCTCGTATCTATTACAATAAAAAGTTCTTCTCATATCCTCTAGTTGCTTTTGAAGCCCTCAATAAATTAGGTATTATTGAAAGTGGTTTGTGTGTGTTGAGTTATCTAAAAGCAAAAGCATTTCCTATTAAAAATCCTACCAATTTTGAAGATTGGGTGGTGAATCAATTTGGACAAAGACTTTTCAATATTTTTTTTAAAACGTATACTGAAAAAGTATGGGGCATTCCTTGTAAAGAAATTTCAGCAGATTGGGCAGCACAACGTATTAAAGGACTTTCATTAAGTAGCGCTATTTGGAATGCAGTATTTAAACCAAAGCCTTCTGCAAACAAAGACCAAGTAATTAAAACATTGATCGACTCATTCAGATACCCCAAATTAGGTCCAGGCATGATGTGGGAAAAATGCACCGAAAAGTGCAGAGCAATGGGTGTTACAGTTGAAATGAATTGTGGTGTGAAAGACATTTCAATGCTTAATAATAAATGGACTATTCACACTACCGACAATAACAATTATGGAGAGTTCGATTATGTTTTATCTTCTGCACCAATGCGCGAATTGATAAAAAATGTGACTCCAAAATTTCCAGAAAACGCATTTAACTCAGCAGGTAATTTATCGTACCGAGATTTTTTAACGGTTGTGTTAATTTGTAAAGATGAAGACGCTTTTAGTGATAACTGGATTTATATTCACGATCCAAGTGTAAAAGTTGGTCGTATTCAAAATTTTAAATCATGGAGTCCATTTATGGTGCCCGATCCTTCTATGGCATGTTATGGCTTAGAATATTTTTGTTTTGAAGGAGATGGTTTATGGACTAGCAGCGATGAAATATTGATCAACCTCGCTAAAAAAGAAATAGAACAAATTGGATTAACAACTGATAAAGCTGTTGTAGATGGTTATGTTGTTCGTCAACCTAAAGCATATCCTGTTTACGATCAATCCTATAAAGTGAACGTAGATAATGTGCGTGAAGCCCTGAAATCCTATCCTGGACTGTATTTGGTGGGTCGTAACGGGATGCATAAATACAACAACCAAGATCATAGTATGATGACGGCTATGTTGGCTGCAAAAAATATTATTGCAGGAAAAGAACTGTTCGATTTATGGGATGTTAATGAAGATGCTGAATACCATGAAGGTGGTGAAAGAGGAGCTGAAGAACAAAAAATTGCAGAAAGATTAATACCTCAAAAAATCAACAATTAAAACAAATAAAATATAAGTTATGAAAAAAATCACTTTAATTCTTTCATTATTGATTTCAGTATTTTCTGTTACCGCACAAGCAGATTTAAAAGGTTTGAGTGTAAATGATAAAGCTCCAAATTTTACTTCAATTGATCAAAATGGAAAGAAGTTTAATCTAAAATCTAAACTTAAAAAAGGTGCAGTTGTAATGGTATTTTATAGAGGACAATGGTGTCCTTATTGTAATAAACAATTAAAGCAACTTGAAGATTCTTTATCCTTGATATTAGCAAAAGGCGCAAGCTTAGTAGCTATAACACCTGAGAAACCAGAAAATGTTGCAAAAACAATTGCTAAAACCAAAGCTACTTATCCTGTTCTATTTGATGATGGGTTAAAAATTATGAAAAAATACGATGTGGCTTTTAAAGTAGATGATAATACTATAGAACGTTACAAAAAATTTGGAATAGATTTTATAGAAGCAAATGGAATAAATAATGGAGCTAATTTGCCAGTACCAGCAGTCTATATTGTGAGAGATGGTAAAATAATCTACAAGTATTTTGATGTTGATTATAAAAAGCGTGCTTCTGTTGTAGAAATTTTGAAGTATTTATAACTACTAATAGCCGTACTTCCCTTTCCAACGTTCTCTCAAAAATTTTTTGAATTCGTTTTCACGAGCGTTGTTTCCTGGAGTATAGAATACTGTATTTTTAATTTGATCTGGTAAATATTCTTGCTCAATAAAATTGCCTTCTCCTAAATGAGAATATTGGTAATCCTTTCCATAATCCATTTGCTTCATCAACTTAGTAGGAGCATTGCGTAAATGCAAAGGCACTTGTAAATCTCCATGTTGAGAAACCAATTGTTGTGCTTTTGCAATAGCTTCATACGATGCGTTGCTTTTTGCGCATGAAGCCAAAAAAGTAGCGCATTGAGATAGAATAATTCTACTTTCTGGATAGCCAATTTTACTTACAGCATCAAAAGTGGTATTTGCTAGCAAAAGCGCATTAGGATTAGCATTGCCAATGTCTTCACTGGCAAATATGAGCATTCTGCGAGCAATAAATTTTACATCTTCACCACCTTCAATCATTCTTGCTAACCAATAAACAGCACCATTTGGGTCAGACCCTCGCATGCTTTTAATGAACGCAGAAATAATATCATAATGTTGTTCGCCACTCTTATCGTACAACGCAATTTTTTGTTGGGCAACTTGCATTACAAGCGCATCAGTGATTTGGGTTTTGCCAGACTGAACTACTAAGTCTAATAAGTTCAATAATTTTCTTCCATCGCCTCCACTGATATTAATGAGTGCTTCTGTTTCTTTTAACTCAATTTTTTTGTCTTTTAAAATGATGTCTTTCTGTAAAGCATCCTGCAACATTTGTATCAGTTGCGTTCTTTCTAAAGCTTTTAATATATATACCTGACACCTGCTAAGCAATGCACTGTACACTTCAAAAGGAGGATTTTCTGTAGTAGCTCCTATCAATCTAATAATTCCTTTTTCAACAGCTCCTAGTAGAGCATCTTGCTGACTTTTATTAAACCGATGAATTTCATCAATAAATAATACAGTGCCTGATAAAGATTTTGCTTGCTCAATAATATCACGCACTTCTTTAACTCCACTACTGATGGCGCTTAATTGATAAAAAGGAACGTTTATGGTTTGAGTAATTACATTGGCCAAAGTAGTTTTGCCAACACCTGGAGGTCCCCATAATATAATAGAAGGAACATTGCCTTGCTCAATAGCAGTTCTTAGTATACTGCCTTTTCCTGTAATATGTTCCTGTCCCACAATTTCATCTAAACTGGAGGGTCGCATTCTTTCTGCTAGAGGAATATTAGTCATTATTTATTTTTAATTGTCACCCTAAGTTTACCTGCCTCGCCTAAGTCGATGGTCGAAGGGCTTCATTGATTCATTTCAATTTAGTTTTTAAATTTAGTGATTCCAGCAAGAACAGTTGTACCAAATCCTAATAAAGCAATTATTCCAAAAGACCATTGTAATCCAAAAGCTTCAGCAACAAATCCAATTAATGGAGGCCCAATAAAAAACCCTAAGAATCCAATACTAGATACTGCAGCCAATGCCATACTTGGGCTCATTTTTGATGATTTACCAGCCTGACTATAAACTATTGGAACAACTGATGAAACGCCAAATCCTACCAGTAAAAATCCAACTGTGGCAAATGTTATTGTTGGTATTAATACGGCAAGTAATAATCCTACTGCAATTAAAAAGCCACTTCCTTGCAATATTTCCTTTCTACCAAATCGCAATACCAATCCATCACCCAAAAATCTACCCAAGGCCATAGTACCCATAAATGCTGAGTATCCCAATGTTATTAATGAAGCTGGAGCTTGAACTATTTTTTGAAAATAAATACCACTCCAGTCAAACATTGTACCTTCTGTAGCCATGCAACAAAATGAAATCAATCCCAGTTTTAAAAGAATCATATCTGGTTTTACAAACAAAGGTTGATTACTTAAAACCGCATCTTTTGGCATTCTTCCGAATTTCATAATGAATGCAAAGAGTATCATTATGGTTGCAATAATGATAAAATGTTTAAGTGGATCATATTCTAATGAAATCATTAAAGTTCCTACAGCAGCACCAGAAAAACCAGCTAAACTCCAAATTCCATGAAAGGAGGCCATGATAGATTTATTATACAATTCCTCAACAGCAACAGCCTGCGTATTTACCGAAATGTTCATCATATTACCAAGCAGTCCAAAAAAGAATAAAAGTGTGGCCAAAATAAAAGGAGAATCCGCAGTTGCTAAAAATGAGAGTAAAAGTGGATAACAAATTGCTGCTATAAGCATCACTGTTCTGCTTCCTAGTTTTGCTACTAAAAATCCAGATATTGGAAGACTTACCATTGAACCAGCTGGTAGTGCAAACAATACTCCACCTAATTCTGCATCATTTAGGTTGAGTTTTATTTTAATATCAGGAATGCGACTTGCCCAACTTGCGAAAGTTATTCCGGCTACAAAAAAGTAGCTTCCAATCGACCATCGATGTATCCTTGGTGAAATGTTTTTTACGGTCATAAACTCGTTTCAGTTCATCAAAAATACCGCAATCTGCTTACTTTCCCCATTTAGGTTATATTTGCAACCCGAATCTAAAATATAAATTTTTATATGTACCGTACACATACTTGTGGTGAATTAAGAATTAGCAATACAGATCAAACGATAACGTTGGCTGGATGGGTTCAAACTGTAAGAAAGTTTGGTGCTATTACTTTTATTGATTTAAGGGATAGATACGGAATTACTCAGTTGTTATTTGGAGAATCATTGAATGAAACATTAGACGCAAATCCGTTAGGAAGAGAATTTGTACTTCAAGTAACTGGTAAAATACAAGAACGTAGTAATAAAAATGTACATATTCCAACGGGAGAAATTGAGCTCAATGTAAATTCATTTGTTATTCTAAATAAATCAGCGGTACCTCCATTTACTATTCAAGATGATACAGATGGGGGAGATGATATTAGAATGAAATATCGTTTCCTCGATTTGCGAAGAAATGCAGTTAAAAGAAATTTAGAATTGCGTTATGCCGTAAATAGGTCTGCAAGAAATTATTTGCATGAAAATAATTTTATGGATATTGAAACTCCTTTCCTTATTAAATCTACTCCAGAAGGAGCGAGGGATTTTGTAGTTCCTTCAAGAATGAATCCTGGTCAGTTTTATGCACTTCCTCAATCGCCACAAACATTCAAACAATTGTTAATGGTAAGCGGTTACGATCGCTACTATCAAATTGTAAAATGTTTTAGAGATGAAGATTTAAGAGCCGATCGTCAGCCTGAATTTACACAGATAGATTGTGAAATGGCATTTGTAGAACAAGAAGATATTTTGAACATGTTTGAGGGTTTGGTAAAACGTGTTTTTAAAGATGTAAAAAATATCGACTATACAGAGCAAGTTGAAAGAATGACTTGGGAAGATGCCATGTGGCAGTTTGGAAATGATAAACCCGATATTCGTTTTGGCATGCAACTGGCCAATTTGAAATCGGCTTTTTTAAAAGGAGGAAATATTTCTGCAACTGGAGAATTGATAAATGGCGCTGGCTTTGGTGTATTTGATAAAGCCGAAACTGTGCTTGCAATTGCAGCACAAGGATGTTCAGAATATACTCGTAAACAAACCGATGAATTAACAGAATGGGTTAAGCGACCTCAGATCGGAATGAACGGGTTAATTTATATTAAGTGTAATGCTGATGGTACTTATAAAAGCAGTGTAGATAAGTTTTATGCTGAAGATAAATTGAAAGCCATTGCAGATGAAGCTGGTGCTAAGCCAGGAGATCTGGTATTGATTTTGGCTGGTAGAGAAGAGCGCACTCGAAAAGCAATATCTGACTTGCGTTTAGAAATGGGTAAGCGATTAGGAATGCGAAATGCTGATGAATTTAAATTATTATGGGTGATGGATTTTCCTTTATTCGAATATGCAGAAGAAGACAATCGTTGGGTTGCTCGTCATCATCCATTTACTTCTCCAAAACCAGATCAGATTGAGGTAATGATTAATAATAATCCACTAATTGAAAATGCAGATAAATATTTAGAACATCCTTATTCTAATATCAAAGCAAACGCTTATGATATGGTGTTGAATGGTAACGAAATTGGTGGAGGCTCTATTAGAATTTATCAACGACCATTACAAGAAAAAATGTTTGCTGCTTTAGGAATGAGCGAAGAAGAAGCATTGCATAAATTTGGTTTTTTATTAGGTGCTTTTGAGTATGGTGCTCCTCCACATGGAGGTATTGCCTTTGGCTTTGATAGGCTTTGTTCTATTTTAGGTGGAAGTGAGAGTATTCGCGATTTCATAGCATTCCCTAAAAACAATAGTGGAAGAGATGTAATGC
>JBKJQV010000155.1:0-21290 GCA_046593815.1 Sediminibacterium sp.
ATATGCTAATTCCTACATGTGCAGGAGCAAAATCAGGTTTATCAAGTATCGATGATTTAGCTTGTAATACAATTCCAGTAGGCTTTTGAACAGAGCAAGAGCTCATAAAAAAAATAAATAGAATAGTTGAATACAGTAGGTATTTTTTCATAATCATCACTAAGTTAATATTTAATTGAATTAATTCACCGATTTACAAATCTCGTTTACAATGAATTGGTTAATTTTCATGCCTAAAACGATTGAATATGAAATTTAATTTTATGGCTAAAATGCTTGTAGCATGTTGTATCTGCTCGCAAGCTATTGCAATGGAAGGTCCGATAAAGTACATCAACAAGAAAAACATGGATCTTTCGGTAAAGCCAGGTAATAATTTTTATGAATATGCCAATGGTAATTGGGCGAAACAGAACCCTGTACCTGCATCAAAAACTCGTTGGGGTAGTTTTGACGAATTAAGAGAAGAAAGTTCAAAAAGACTTCAAACATTATTAGAAGATGCAGCAAAAAATACCACTAAAGACAGGAAGACACAGGTAATTGGAGACTTTTATGCAAGTGGTATGGATAGTGCAGCCATTGAAGCAAAAGGGTATCAACCTATAAAAGTTGATTTAGATAGGCTGAATTTAATGAACAGTACAAATGACGTAGTAAAAGAACTTACCTATTTAAAAATGAACGGTGTTGGTGGGGCTTTATTTGGAACAGGTGTAGGACCAGATCGAAAGAATGTATTGAAATACATTCCTTCTGTAAATCAAGGTGGTACTAGCTTACCTGATAGAGACTATTATTTAAAGGATGATGCAAGAAGTACTACTATCAGAAATGCGTATAAAAAGTATTTGCAGAAAATGTTTGCTTTGGTAGGAGAAGATGTATCAAATGCAAGTGCAAGTGCCAATTCAGTTTTAAAAATTGAAACCGCATTAGCAAAAGCACAAATGAGTAGAATTGAAATGCGTAACCCTAATGCCACGTATAATAAATTTTCGGTGAACGACTTTAGTGCAACTACACCAGCATTGAATTTTAAAACAATGCTAAAAGAATTAAATATCAATGGGGCAGATAGTATGTTAGTTAGTAATCCATCATTTATGAAAACAGTAAACGAAATGTTGACTACTGTACCAATAGCAGATTGGAGATCATATATGCGTTGGAATTTGATAAAAAGCGCAGCGCCTTATTTAAGTAGTGATTTTGTAAAAGCAGATTTTGAATTTAATAGTGTACAAACCGGACAAAAAGTACAAACGCCTCGTTGGCAAAGAATGAGCAGTTTGATTGATAGAACCTTGGGTGATTTAGTAGGTGAACTATATGTTGAGAATTATTTTAAGCCTGCAGCAAAAGATTATATGGTAAAACTGGTAAATAATTTACAAAGCACTTTTGCTGAAAGAATTAAGCAATTAGACTGGATGAGTGCCGAAACAAAAGTGAAAGCATTAGAAAAATTAAATGCTATCGTCAAAAAAATTGCCTACCCCGATAAATGGAAAACCTATGATGGTATAACAGCTTCGAGGAACGACTTTTATGGTAACGTAAGATCTGCTAGCAAATGGTTCTACAATTTTAATGTAAATAAAATGGGTAAGCCAGTTGATAGAACCGAAATGAATATGACACCTCCAACTATCAATGCATCATATAGTCCTTCTAGTAATGATATTACTTTCCCGGCAGGTATCTTACAATATCCATTTTTTGATTTTGGTGCAGATGATGCGGTGAACTACGGTGGTATTGCAGCGGTTATTGGACATGAAATGACGCATGGTTTTGATGACCAAGGGAGGCAGTTTGATGCAGTTGGCAATTTAAAAGATTGGTGGTCAAAGCCAGATGCAGATAAATTTAAAGCAAAAGCAAATGAAGTAATTCAACAATACAATGCTTTAACAGTTTTAGATACTATTCATGTAAAAGGTGAACTTACGTTAGGAGAAAATTTAGCAGATTTAGGTGGATTAAGTATGGCTTATGATGCTTTTACTAAAACTGAGCAGTTTAAAAAAGGTAAGAAAATAGATGGCTTTACACCACAGCAACGTTTTTTCTTAAGCTGGGCACAAATTTGGCGTAATAATACCTTGCCAGAAACTACAGCACAATTAATATTAACTGATCCTCATTCACCTGGAGAGCATAGAGCTAATGCACCTGTAACAAATATTGATGCATGGTATAAAGCTTTTAATGTTAAGGAGGGAGATGCACTTTATAAAGCACCAGAAAAACGTACTAGAATTTGGTAGTTTAAATTCTTTCAGCGGCACGCAACCATCTTTCGGGAATATCATTATTGCATGCGGTTACATAATCTCTGTAGCTGCATGCAATAAATTTTCCGTCGTGCAATTGCATCCACCAACGACCAGTTCTTTTACTTTGAAGAAAAGTAGTTTCTGCTTCAGCAAATGCCATAGTAAATTCATTAAAGGCGTTTCTATTATCCATTTCGGCTTCTTGTTTTCCTTTTTGAATTCCATCTATCACATACCAAAGCATATGGGCTTGTTGTTTAGCTGTAAGTTGATGAATATCTTGCTCGGCTATATATCCATATAAACCAATAGTACTGCAGCTTTTACTCATACCAGCATATTGCATTAAGGTACAGGCTTCTTCTCCGTTAAAACCATTTGGACTAATAAGATTAGCTGGTGCATGTGCATGTTGAATAGCCGCTATATCAAAACTAAATAACTCACTATTTCTTATTGATGGTTCCATCTCTTCGATAGACTCTTTTACTTTACCAACTCTGTAACAATCGAAACCTAGCTTATCAATTGTTTGTAGCATATCGGGATGCATAAAATAACTTTGGAAACCAATATGGGTATAATGCTTTAAGTAGTTAGGAATGCCTGTGAACATGTCCACTAAAAACTGTTGAGCAGGATGAACACTTTCAGTGTCCAAATCAATTGTAGCATCTACCACCACAGCATCAATAATTTTATTGATAGATCCATAAGAAAGATATTGAGCAGTTGTAATATCATGTGAACCTCCAAGAATAAGTACTTTTTTACCCAATTGAATTAATTCACTTACTACGGTTTTAACAGCAGCATAACTATCTTGAATTGTAGCACCCGTTTTTATATTTCCTAAATCTGCAACAACAACTTCGGTATGCCAATAAAATAAACTGTACAACTCAGTACGCACTTTGTCGGCGGCATTATTCAATAAATATTGTACTCCCATTCCGCGCATTTCACCACATCCAACAATTACTAAATCTACAGTTGAAATATCAGGTAATTCTTCTTCAAATACTAAAATATGTTTACCCAATTGAGAATCTTTAAATCCCTCATCATTAGAGAGTAAAGACATATTTAAAGGTTCTAAAAAGTCGATTAATGAAGACAAAGCCATGGGCAATAATTTGTAACCTGATAACGAAAAAGCTAATTATTTATTGCAATAATCATCGTTAGGTTACTTATACTTAATCTGTATACTTATAACCCATTCCTCGTACAGAATGAAAATATTGAGGTGCGCGACTATCTTCTTCAAAATATTTTCGGAAGTTTAAAATAAAATTATCTATTGTTCTTGTAGTTGGATATACATTATACCCCCAAACAACTTGTAGAATTTTTTCTCTGCTAACTACTTCTCCTTTATTTTCAATGAGTAATTTCAGTAATAACGTTTCTTTTTTACTTAATTCAATGGTAGACCCATTGTAGGTTATTGATTCTTGAGATTTAAAGTTGATGGTGTTTTTTCCGAACGTATATATATCGCCGATTGAGTCTTTTACTTGAATTCTTTTATTTTTTTCAATAAGTTTTGCAACTCTCAATAATAATTCTTCTAGGTTAAATGGTTTAGTAAGGTAATCATCTGCGCCTTTTTTTAATCCAATTATTTTATCAGCCGATGAGTTTTTTGCGCTGAGCATTAAAATTGGAACATCATTATTATGAACACGAATATTTTCGGTTATAGTTATTCCATCAATCTCAGGAAGCATAATATCCATTATGATCAAATCGAAGTAAGCAGTAGCGATTTTTTGAAGTGCTTCTTTACCATCATAAGCAGATGTTACCTCGTAGCCCTCCATTTCTAAATTAAGCTTTAAAGCTTCGTGCAGATTTTGTTCATCTTCCACTAAAAGTATAGAGGGCAAATTATTAGTCATTTTACCTATTAAATTTAATAGTGAAAATACTTCCTTTTGGTTGGTTGTCAGTTACAACAATTGTTGCTTTATGTGCTTCGCAAATTTTTTTACAAAGGTAAAGACCTAACCCAGTACCTTGAGCCTTCCTGGTATTTTCATTGCCAATACGATAAAACTTTTTGAAAATATTGTTTTTTTCACTATCCAAAATTCCAACTCCTGAATCAATTACAGATAAGGTAGTATCTTTTAAATTTTTTGATATAATAACATTTATAGGATCCTCAATGGGTGAATATTTAATAGCATTTTCTATGAGGTTGTTTAATAGCATTTGCAATAAAAATTCGTCTCCTTCTATATTCACTTCTTCCTCCATTGCGGATAATACAATTCTTTCAGGGAATCGAGTTTTACAATCATACAAACCATTTTCAACTAATTTATTCAAGTTAATTGTTTGCAATGATGCCGAATATTTACCAGCGTCTAACTGGGCAGCGAATAGTATATTATTACATAGATTATTTAATCTATTAGCCTCTTGTAAAGTATTGGAAATTAGTTTTTGTTGTTTTGATTCATCTAATTTTCTTAGCTGTAAAGTTTGTAAATTCAACTGTGCAGTAGCAATAGGAGTTTTTAATTCATGGGTTATTGCCATCATAAAATTTTGCTGCTGCTTCGATATTTTAAGTTGCCTTCTTGTTGCACGATAAACAAAAATCGCACCAATTAAAATCAACACTAAAAATGTAAGACCTTCACCAATATATTGAGTAGTTTTTCTATTACTAGATTTTTCAACTTCAACTACTTTATTATAATAACTCGGATCATCTTTTATCAATTCACTTAGCTTGATCTGAGTAATTATATTATTCTGCTTTTCTAAAGCAATGAACCACCATACCAATGCAGCAATCATGTAAAGCAATAGCACCCAATAAACAATGGTTACAGTAATTAGCTTCTGTGGCTTAATTATACTCATTGTGTTATTTTTTCAATTCTTATACCGGTATTTAATACAAATGGCAAAGGGTCTTCACGCATAATTTGTTGTAGAGAAAAAGTATAATTACCCAATTTAAGCTTTTGCGGAGTTACTGTAAGTCGAACGCGATGATCAAAAATATCATCCATACCTGTTCCAAGCCAACCTTTTTTATTATCTGCTAACAATAGATTTACTTGTTGTGATTTCGCAGAATCATTTGGAGCAGTAGTGGTAATTTTTAACCAACAATTATTATATCGATATGCATCTTCATGACGAATAATTGCATAAATATTATAAAGAGATGCAGTGTCTGTTATGGTAAAAGTATAAGAAGGTTGAACTTTACTACTCCAGCTATGTGTTGGGAAAAAAGTATTTTTTTCATAAATGCCAATGGTATCACAGCTTTGCAAAAAGGCACAACATATAAACAACAGGCCTAATTTTTTCACTTATTATAATTTACGCGAAGATAAAGATTAGTCTTTTCTTAGAGAACGTTTAATATTTGCTCTTTTGCCTTTTCCAGCTCGTCTTTCATTAGAATTACAGCTTTTTGAATTGAAACATCGTTGGCTTTAGACCCTGTTGTGTTAATTTCTCTTCCAAATTCTTGTAAAATAAAAGAGAGTTTTTTTCCCTTTGCGGGTTCTTTTTCAGCCAAAATAGTTCTAAAGTAATCACAGTGATTATTTAATCGTACTTGCTCCTCACTAATATCAATTTTTTCGATATAAAAAATAAGCTCTTGTTCTAGTCGGTTGGAGTCGTAGTTTTCTTTTCCTACATTTTCCTCTAACAATTTTTCTAGTCCTTCTTTTATTTTAATTCTTCGAAGTGGAGCTAGCTCTGCCACAATTTTTTGTTGAGCTTCAATATTGGTTAACCTGAGTAATAAATCTTTTTCAATAGATTTTCCTTCATCTAGTCGATGTGCATTTAAATAACCAATTGCTTCTTTAATTAATTGTTCAACGCCCTTCCACTCATCATCGGTAAGCACTTCAGTTGATGCTGTAATTACTTCAGGTAGTTTAAGTATGGTACTTAAAATATCTCCTTTTTCTAAATTTAATTCGTCGGCCAATGCAGCAACGGGTAAATAATACGCTTTTGCAAGTTCTGTGTTAATGGTAACGGGTTTGTTTGAACCATTAGACTTTATAGAGATATTGCATTCTACACTACCTCTTTGCAAACCTTCATTTAAGCAATTACGAACTTCAAATTCAAAAGGCTTTAATAAGGATGGCATATTCAATCTTAAATCGAACTGTTTTCCATTGAGAGATTTTAGCTCAATTAAAAAGTTTTTATCTCCAATAGCTTTCTCAGCTCTGCCGTAACCAGTCATGGAATGCAACATATAATAGTGTTTGAGTAAAAGTAATGGAACAATAGGAGAATTGGTTAAAAATCAATTCCTACCCATTTTCGTTTACTTTTTGCATATTTTTCAAAATTAAATTGATACAATTTACCGGGGCGGTGAGATACGTCTTGCTCCATTTCGTTGGTATCAATTAGCAAATTCATAGACGCAAATTTTTTCCTAAAATTTCTCCTATCTAATGAAATACCTAAAATTGCTTCATATAAATTTTGAAGCTCTCTTAACGAAAATTTTTCTGGTAATAAATTAAATCCAAGCGGGTGTTCTTGAATTCGTTTTTGAAGCCATTGGTAGCATACATCTACAATTTCTTTGTGATCGAATGCCATTTCTTTTACAGAAGCGAAACTTACCCAATTTAATTCATGCTCATGAATTTTTAGTGCATGGTGCTGAATATTGAGTAATGAGCAATAAGCAATGGTAATAACTCTTCCACCAGGATGACGTTCGGGTTTTCCAAAAACCCGAACCTGATCTAGAAAAATATTGGTCATTCCTGTACGTTCTTTTAATACCCTACTAGCAGCATGATCTAATTCTTCATTATTTCTTACAAAATCTCCTAATAAAGAAAGCTTGGACTCATATTGTGCCAAATCGCTTTTTATTAATAAAATCTTTAGCTTATTTTCTTCAAAACCAAAAATTACACAATCTACTGTTATAGCAACTTTTGGGTATGAATGAACCAAAGGCACAGCGTCTTGTATCAACTGATTTGTAACATCAGCATGAACAGGATTTTTCTTCATAATGGAATGCGTTAGAAAAAAGGGAGATATTGCCCTATACAATCGTTTTACAAGATACAAAGTTTAGGATTTATCTTTATAAAACCAAGTAAGAAATATGTATACAACAGAACAGCATTTCCTTTTACACCAATTAACTAAACAATTACTAAACAATAGTCAATCAGAAAATCCTATTAAAATAGTAAGTCAACTAAAAGAGGTATTGCGTTTTCATGAATACCAATATTATGTATTAAATAACCCTTTATTAGCTGATTATGAATATGATCAATTATTTAAACAATTGGCTAAAATAGAAAAAGAACAACCATCCTTAATTACAGTAGATTCTCCTACTCAAAGAGTGGGAAGCAGTCTAAACAAAGGATTTAATACGGTACCACATTTAGTGCCCATGTTAAGTTTAGATAATAGTTATAATGCGGCAGATTTAACCGATTTTGATAGAAAAGCAAGAGAGTTAAGCGGATTATTGGAGATTGGTTATTGTGTAGAACCCAAGTTTGATGGCGCAAGTATTTCATTAATTTATGAAAATGATTTGTTGGTTAGGGGTACCACAAGGGGTGATGGCGTTGAAGGTGAAGATATTACCCAAAATATTAAACAAATTCGTTCAATTCCTTTATCAGCAGACTTTTCATCAAAAGGAATTCAGCAAATAGAAATTAGGGGTGAAATTATTTTAAATAAAAAATCATTTGAACAATACAATCAGCAATTAATCAATCAAGGGCTATCGCCATTGGCCAATCCAAGAAACGCAGCATCTGGTAGCCTAAGAATGAAGGATCCAAAAGAAGTTGCTGAAAGAAATTTAGATGCATTTTTATACCATGTTAGTTATGTTACCAAAGATAACAATGGTAATGTAACCGAACAATTATCATCCCATGCAGGTACATTGGATTTATTATGGGAATTAGGGTTTCGTTCGCCGAAGGCAGAAAAAAAAGTAGTGCAAGGCATTGATGGGGTGATTGAATATTGTTTGGCATTTGAAGCAAAAAGAGACGAATTGCCTTATGAGATAGATGGTATGGTGGTAAAGGTAAATAGCATAGTATTACAAGATCGGCTAGGGATGACTTCCCATCACCCACGTTGGGCTATAGCTTTTAAATTTAAAGCAAGGCAAGCAACTACAAGGCTTATAGGTATTGAGTTTCAGGTGGGCCGAACAGGTGCTGTAACTCCGGTTGCAAAACTAACACCGGTATTTTTAGGCGGTGTAACTGTATCGAGTATTTCGTTACACAATGAAGAATATATTCAGCAAAAAGACTTACACATTGGAGATCAGGTATTAATAGAACGAGCTGGAGATGTAATACCACAAATAGTAAAATCCCTGCCCGAATTAAGAACGGGTGCAGCAGTAGCAATTGTATTTCCTACTGCTTGTCCTGTTTGTGCAAGTAATTTATTTAAGGAAGAAGGAGAAGCAGTATGGCGTTGTATTAATATTGAATGTGAAGCACAAGTGGTAGAAAAAATAATTCATTTTGTGAGTAAAGATGCAATGGATATTAAAAGTTTTGGTGAAGCCAATGTGCGAAAATTTTATGAGTTAGGTTTAATAAAAGATATACCTAGTATATATTCTTTAAAAAATAATGTAAGTACTATTAGTGGAATGGATGGTTTTGGAAAAAAATCGATTGATAATTTGTTTACTGCCATAGAAGCAAGTAAACAGCAACCCTTGTTTCGTTTAATTTATGCATTAGGGATACGTTTTGTTGGAGAAACTACTGCAAAAACATTGGCAAATTCGGTCAATCATTTATTGGATTTTGTAAACCGAACAGAGGAAGAATTACTAACATTAGATGATGTAGGAGTAAAAGTTGCTAAAAGTATTTTGGGCTTTTTTAGCAATGAACAAAACATTGAAATATTGCATCAGTTGGAGCTTTTAGGATTGCAATTAGTGAACCAAAAAAGAGAAACTATTGTTAGTGGTAGTTTAAATGGACAAACATTTTTGTTTACTGGTACTATAAGTAAACTAAAAAGATCTGAAGCAGAAGCAATGGTAGAAGCAAAAGGTGGTATTATTGTAGGCGGTGTTAGTAGTAAATTAAATTATTTAGTAGTTGGAGAAGATGCTGGAAGTAAGTTGGAGAAAGCTAAAAAAATTAATACTGTGAAAATAATAACTGAAGAAGAGTTTATTGAGTTAATGGGTTAACGGGTTACGGGTTGTGGGTTACGGGTTACGGGTTGCGGGTTACGGGTTAACGGGTTGCGAGTTACGGGTTAAGGCATTGGGTTTAAAACGTCATTTCGACGACTTCGCTTGCTAAGGAGGAGAAATCTCACAAAGAATAAAATAATTAAAAAATGTTAGCAAATACAACACTTAAGTTTTTAGTCAATTTAAAAAAGAACAACAGTAAAGAGTGGTTCGATGCTAATAGAAAAATTTATGAAATAGCTAAAGCAGATTTTGCTGAACTAGTCAATTCAATTTTACTGAGTTACGGTAAAAAAGATGTTGGGTTAGCAATGCTTACTAGTAAGGATTGCATGTTTAGAATTAATAGAGATGTACGATTTAGTAAAAACAAAGCACCTTATAAAAATAACATGTCGGCCTATTTTGTTAAGGGTGGAAAAAAATCAACTCTAGCGGGTTATTATTTTCATTGTGAACCCGGAGGAAAAAGCTTTATTGGTGGGGGATTGTATGGCGGAGAAACGGATCAAATAAAAAAAGTGCGACAAGAAATAGATTATAACTGGGAGGAGTTTCACAAGATTATTAACAATAAAAAATTCAAACAATTATTTGGCACACTATCTAACGAAATGGCCAATAGCTTAGTGAGAGAACCCAAGGGTTATGAAAAAGACAATCCAGCAATTGAATATTTAAAAATGAAGAGTTGGGTAGCTGCTGTTCCAATTTCGGATGAAGACTTAGTTGATAAAAATTTGGTAAAGAAAATTAATGCAGCTTTTATAACAATGAAGCCATTATTAGATTTTTTGAACAGAGCGATGGAGGGGTAATATTCCCCACGTTGGTCAGGCGACCAACGTGGGGAAAGGCGACCTACGTGGGGAAAAGCGACCAACGTGGGAAAGGCGACCAACGTGGGGAAAGGCGACCAATGTGGGAAAGGTGATCAACGTGGGAAAGGCGACCTACGTGGGAAAGGTGATCAACGTGGGAAAGGTGATCAACGTGGGAAAGGCGACCTACGTGGAAAAGGTGATCAACAAGGGCGCCATCGTTGGTCGCCTGACCAACGATTATTTCAATATTTTATCAATCTATTTCTAGTTTATAAACTGAAACTGAATATTTATTTGTTTCATTGAGGAATTTCAAAATCTTAAAATAAGGATAGTTACCTAATACCTAACTACATCAGCATACAATTCATCACTTACTACTTTGTGTAATGTTGCATCCGAAAAAACGGCCTTATAATCCATCCACTTTCCGTTTACTTTTATTTTTTGATATATCAATCGTATACCATGACTATAATCTGCATACCAGTTTACATGCCCAGTGTACAAGGGTTGTATAGGTTTACCATCTAACTTATGCCATCCGTAAATGGCTACCCTATTTGTTTTAGTGGATCGAGTAAGTAAATCACTAATAACTACATCTTTTTTAATGCCAGCAATCAATCCCTTTTTCCCATTACGCTGTCCTTCAATTATTAAATGATGCTGCCACATAGTAACCGTACTATCTCGATAAATGTACATTGGTACTGGTGCTAATTTTACCACTGCTGCTTTATATATATCATCCACCATTTTTCGGGTGGGTAAAAAACAATGTAAGCTATCTGCAATTAACTGTGCAGCAATAGGAGTCAATGGAATTCTTGCCCAATCATTTGAATTGCCTACCGATAAATAATCTGATGTTACATAGTAAGTAACATTAATTATTTGTTGATGAATAGAATCATAAATAGAAATATTTATTGGCAATAATTTCAGCATAAATGCAGGAATGTTACCATCAAGTATTTTTTCTACAGCCAATGAATCGCGTTGTTTCCATTGCAATGTATTTGCTTGTTCATAAAAAGTTGAACCACCTATAGGATCACCAATTTTATTTATATGCAATCGTGGTGTTGAACAGCTGCACGCTATAAAAAACAATAGGAGACTATATAATTTCATATAAATCGTTATTCAGTTATAATACCTACCCCCAATAAATATTCTGCTATTTGAACAGCATTCGTTGCAGCGCCTTTACGGAGGTTATCGCTTACAATCCACATATTCAGTGTGTTTGGTTGGGTTTCATCTCTTCTAATTCTTCCAACAAAAACTTCATCTTTATCATGTGCCCAAAAGGGCATAGGATATATTTGATTAGCCACATCATCTTGCACAATTATACCAGGTGCATTAGCCAAAATATCTTTCAATTCTGTTAAATCAAAATCATTAACAAATTCTATATTCACACTTTCACTATGTCCGCCTACAACGGGAATACGAACCGTTGTTGCAGTAACTCGAATAGAATCATCTTGCATAATCTTATTGGTTTCTAAAACCATTTTCATTTCTTCTTTGGTATAACCATTATCTAAAAACACATCAATCTGAGGAATTACATTTAAATCAATTGGATATTTATAAGCCATCTCCCCTTTCACATTTTTGCGTTCATTGAACAATTGATCAACCGCTTTTACTCCAGTACCCGTAACACTTTGATACGTACTTACTACCACTCTTTTTATTGTATATTTTTCATGCAATGGCTGCAATGCAACTACCATTTGAATAGTTGAACAATTCGGATTGGCTATTATATAATCTTCCTTGGTTAATACAGATGCATTTACTTCGGGTACTACTAATTTTTTGGTAGGATCCATTCTCCATGCAGATGAATTATCAATTACACGAATACCTGCTTCGGCATATTTAGGTGCCCACTCTAATGAAGTACTACCTCCTGCTGAAAATAAGGCTACTGCTGGTTTTGCAGCAATACCATCTTGCATACTAACTACTTTATATACTTTCCCTTTAAAGATTATTTCTTTACCAACTGATCTTTCTGAAGCTACAGGTACTATTTCCGTTACTGGAAAATTACGCTCTGCTAAAACTTGTAACATTTTAGTTCCTACTAAACCTGTTGCACCTACTACTGCTAATTTCATTGTTTGTTCCCCTCGATTTTTCTCGCTTTGCGAGTTTTTTTGTTTATAAAAAAAGACCTTCCATTTTGGAAGGCCTCTGAATTAAGTTTATATGTAAACGTAGAGTTGCCTTCTAGTTAGTTCGGTTTTTTTGTGCGTTTTGTATGTTTATTAATCATCATTGAATTACGAATATAACAAATTATCCTAGTGAAATATCAAAATTGACTAACTGAACAAACTCTTCTAATCTTGCATCTATATCTACTTTTGAAATTTCTCTTAATCTTTCTGTTCCAAATTTTTCTACACAAAAAGACGCCATTGCACTTCCAATAACAATTGCCGTTTTCATATTTTCAAATGAAATATCTTTTGTTTTTGCTAAGTGCCCAATAAAGCCTCCTGCAAATGTATCTCCAGCTCCTGTAGGATCAAACACTTCTTCTAATGGCAAAGCAGGTGCAAAAAATACTTGTTTATTATGAAACAATAAAGCGCCATGTTCTCCTTTTTTAATAATTACATATTTTGGGCCCATCGCCATAATAGTAGCTGCAGCGCGGACTAATGAGTAGTCGCCGCTTAGCTGACGAGCTTCACTATCATTCACCATTAATACATCTACCATAGAAATAGTTTTCTTTAAATCATCCATTGCTATGTCCATCCACAAATTCATCGTGTCTAATACTATTAGTTTCGGACGATTACGCAGTTGTTCAATTACACTTATTTGTACAGAAGGAGCTAAATTTCCCAACATTAAAAATTCGCAATCCTGAAAACTTTCTGGTACTTCTGGTTGGAAATTTTCTAACACATTCAACTGAGTTTCTAATGTGTCTCTGCTATTCATATCCATATGATAACGACCACTCCAGAAAAAAGTTTTTTCATCTTTTTTAATTTGAACTCCTTCTAAATCTACTTTGCGATTGGTAAGGGCGTCTAACTCTGATTGCGGAAAGTCGCCACCGACTACAGAAATTTGCTTTACTGGAACGAAATTGCTAGCACACCAAGCTAAATAAGTGCCTGCACCGCCTATAATTTTATCAGTTTTTCCAAAGGGTGTTTCTATGGCATCAAAAGCCATTGATCCAACTACTATTAAAGACATAGATTAATTTTTGTTATAAGTGGGCGAAATTAGGTCATTAGCTTCAGAATTAAGAAAAGTAGTTCCAAATGATATACTAACGATAACGTATAATTAGATATAATAATTTGCTAACACGCGTTAGTATATTATCTTTACTCTATGGCAAGAATAAAAATTGAAAATAACAGCTCCCGAAAAGAAGTAATTGTTACCAAAGCGGCTGCACTTTTTAGAGAAAAAGGGTTCAAAGCCGCTAGCATGCGCGATTTAGCCGAATCGGTAGGTGTTGAAGCTGCTAGTTTATACAACCATATAAAATCTAAAACCGAATTATTGCACGAAATCTGTTTTGGAGTTGCCAACCGCTTTATGCATAAAATGGATGAGGTTGAAACTCAATCCATTTCTTCCATCCAAAAAGTGGAAGCATTAATTCGTTTTCACATTGATGAAATGGTTAATCATTACGAGGAAGTATACGTGAGTGATAGAGAGTGGAAACATTTATCAGATCCGTTTCTGTCTAATTTTCAAAATCAACGCAGAATGTACCGAAAACGTTTTGCCGCAATTATTGAAGACGGTATTCGCAATAAAGAAATTAAAAAAATAGATGCCCCTACAGCAGTGCTCATTTTGTTGCACGCTATTGGAGGTATTGAAAGCTGGCATAGATCTACTCAAAAAATTAACGCATCTAACCTCACAGAAAATATGGTAACAATGCTAGTTGGTGGTTTAGTTGTAAGTAAATAAGTAATTAAGGCATGACGAAGTTCGAAACACTTTATATAAAAGATATTAAAAAAGAAACGGGCGACTGTGTTTCTATTGCATTTACAGTACCCGAAAAAATACAAACAGTATTTAATTTTACGCAAGGTCAGTATATTACTCTTAAGAAAATGATTAATGGTGTTGAAATCAGAAGATCCTATTCTATTTGTAGCAGTCCGCTTGATAATGAATTGCGAGTGGCAATTAAAAAAGTACCCGATGGGATTTTTTCTACTTATGCAAATGAAATGCTACAAAAAGGAGACGAGCTAGAAGTGATGGCCCCTAACGGAAAATTCTATTATCCTCTTAATAAAACAAATAAAAATAACTACATAGCATTTGCTGCTGGTAGTGGAATCACTCCTGTATTTTCTATTATCAAAACAACTCTTGAAACCGAATTACAGAGCAGCTTTACACTTATTTACGGCAACAAAAATAGGCACTCTATTATTTTTAAAGAGGCTTTGGATGCTTTGAAGAATCAATTTATGGGGAGGTTAAGTATTGTGTATATTTTATCGCGCGAAAAAATGGATGCTCCAATTCTTTTTGGCAGAATTGATGGTAATAAATGTGAAGCGCTTAGTAAAAAATTAATTCAACCCAATAATGCAGCAGCTATATTTTTATGTGGACCAGAAGAAATGGTTTTTAGTGTTAAAGGCCAATTAGAAAAAATGAACATTGATCCTAAAAAAATTCATTTCGAATTATTTACCACTGGAAAAAAGAAGAAAGTAATTGTTCAAAACACAGCCTCCATTTCAAATGAAGTTAAAAGTAAAATTACTATTAAACAAGACGGACTTTCATTTGATTTTGATTTAGGTTTTGAGGGCGATAGTATTTTAGAGGCTGCTTTAAAACATGGAGCCGATTTGCCATTTGCATGTAAAGGCGGTGTGTGTTGTACGTGTAAAGCAAAATTGATTGAAGGTGAAGTTGAAATGGATGTTAATTATGGTTTAGAACAAGAAGAAATTGAACATGGCTTTGTACTTACTTGTCAATCTCACCCAACAACAGAAAAAGTAGTAATTGATTTTGATGTAAAATAAAATATATGGAAAAAGATTTAACACAAATATTTCAAGACAAAGTTGATAAAGAAATTCGCATTGAGCCAAAAGATTGGATGCCCGAAAAATATCGACAAACACTAATTAGACAAATTAGTCAACACGCTCATAGTGAAATTATTGGGATGTTACCAGAAGGTAATTGGATTACGCGCGCCCCATCTCTCAGAAGAAAAGCTATTTTAATTGCTAAAGTGCAAGACGAAGCAGGTCATGGTTTATACTTGTACAGTGCTGCAGAAACTTTAGGAATTAGTAGAGATGAAATGTATGATCAACTCCATACTGGAAAAGCTAAATACTCTTCTATATTTAATTACCCTACATTAAGTTGGGCAGATATGGGTGTAGTTGGATGGTTGGTAGATGGTGCAGCAATAATGAATCAAGTGCCGTTATGTAGAAGTAGTTATGGCCCTTATTCAAGAGCAATGGTAAGGGTTTGTAAAGAAGAAAGTTTTCACCAGCGGCAAGGTTTCGAAATATTGTATACACTAAGCAAAGGAACAGAAGCTCAACGAAAAATGGCACAAGATGCAATAAACCGATGGTGGTGGCCAAGTATAATGATGTTTGGACCAAAAGACGATGAGAGTCCGAATAGCATTCAAAGTATGCAATGGAAAATTAAACGTTTTAGCAACGATGAATTGCGACAAAAATTTATTGATGTTTGTGCAGAGCAAGTAAAAGTTTTGGGCTTTACCTTACCAGATAAAGAGTTGAAATGGAATGAAGCAAGAGGACATTATGATTTTGGTACAATTAATTGGGATGAATTTTGGCAAGTGATTCAAGGAAATGGGCCATGTAATAAAGAACGAGTGAATACAAGAAAAAAAGCATGGGCAGATGGCGAATGGGTAAGAGCAGCTGCAACAGCTTATGCAGAAAAGAAAAAAATAAAAAGCAAAGCAGCTTAACATTGATTGTGACACCGATTGTCACCCTGAGCTTGTCGAAGGGTTGAATGGTGAAAACAAATAACTTAATAACATAGTAAATCAATAACCTAACAACACAATAACTAAATAACTAAACTCATGGGCTATCAAATAATAAAAATTTTTTACGGCGATTATGGCGAAGCCAAAAACGGTGCAGCCGATATTTCATCTACTAGCATTTCAATAAACGAATGGCCCTTGTGGGAAATTTTTATTAGAAGTAAACAAGGGCTTGATCACAAACATGTTGGTAGTTTGCATGCTGTAGATGCAGCTATGGCAATTGAAAATGCACGTGATGTTTATACAAGAAGAATGGAAGGCATAAGTATTTGGGCAGTTGAAAGCAAATATATTCATGCAAGTAGTCCTTCAGAATCAGACTCTCTTTATGATCCAGCAAATGACAAAGCTTATCGACATCCAACATTTTATGATTTGCCTGAAGAAGTAAAGTATATGTAGGGTAATTAAGAATTAAAAAAATGATCCCGTCACTCGCAACTCGCAACTCGAAACCAATCAGTAAATGACTAATAGCATCTCTTTCATAATACATCTTGCAGACAATGCTTTAATTATCGGACACCGATGCAGCGAATGGTGCGGACATGGTCCGATATTAGAACAAGATATTGCCATATCCAATATTGCGCTCGATTATATTGGTCAAGCTAGAAATTTTTATCAGTATGCTGCAAAATTAATCAACGAAAATCCTACGGATAATCCTGCATTTTCAATTCCTGCAACTGAAGATAACTTAGCATATTTGAGAGATGTAACTGATTTTAAAAATTATTTAATTACTGAATTACCCAATGGAGATTGGGCACATACTACTTTACGTATTTTTTTATTTAGCACTTACCAATATTTTTTATACCAGCAATTAATGCAAGATGAAGATGAAGCAATTGCTGCTATAGCAGAAAAATCTTTGAAAGAAGTAACTTATCATGTTAGATGGAGTGGCGATTGGGTAATACGATTAGGCGATGGAACAGAAGAGAGTAAAGAAAGAATGATCAATGCTATTAATTCATTGTGGCCCTATACTGGAGAATTGTTTTTGGACAATAATCTTGTAATTAAAAATAACTGGAGCGCTAAGATTAGTGATGTATTTGAAGAAGCGGGTTTACACTTTCCCGAAAAAACATGGAATCAACAAGGCGGAACTACAGGTAATCATACCGAACACCTAGGATATATTTTAGCTGAAATGCAATATATTCAAAGGGCTTACCCAAATAGCGAATGGTAAAATCTATAAACCATATTGGGGAAATACTAGCAACTGTAATGGATCCAGAAGTTCCAGTTCTTTCTGTATTAGATTTAGGGGTTATTAGAAATATAGAATTTATATCAGATCCTGAAACTGCTGTAATCACTATCACTCCAACTTATAGTGGTTGCCCTGCAATGGATGTAATTAGCATGCAAATAAAAATGAGTTTACTTACTGCTGGCTATAAAAATATTAATGTTAAACAAGCATTATCTCCGGCATGGACAACAGATTGGATGACCGAAAATGGTAAGCAACAACTTAAAGCATATGGCATTGCGGCACCTGTTGGCAAAAGTTTTGATAATGCTTATTTAGAAGATTTACATATTGAATGCCCGCAATGCAACTCAAAGAATACAATTCTTGTATCGCAATTTGGTAGCACAGCATGCAAAGCATTATTTAAGTGTAATGATTGTAAAGAACCATTTGATTATTTTAAATGTCACTAAAATAAATATACCTATATATGTCGTCTATACTTTTAGAAATACAATCTGGCGTAGCGTTTATAACTTTAAACCGACCAGATAAATTAAATTCTTTTAACAGAGAAATGGCGTTGCTATTACAAAATACTTTGGATGAATGTGCTTCAAATAACGAAGTGAGGTGCATTTATTTAACAGGTGCAGGTAAAGGATTTTGTGCAGGACAAGATTTAGTTGAAGTGATTGATCCGAATGGGCCAGGTATGCAAAAAATATTAAGTGAACATTATAATCCAATTGTTGAACGAATTAGAAATATTAATAAACCAATTATTGCAGCAGTAAATGGAGTAGCTGCTGGCGCAGGAGCAAATATTGCATTTGCGTGTGATATTGTAGTGAGTGTATCATCAGCTAATTTTATTCAAGCTTTTTCTAAAATCGGATTGATTCCCGATAGTGGTGGAACATTTACTTTACCAAGATTAATTGGTATGCAAAGAGCTAGTGCATTAATGATGTTAGGAGATAAAATATCTGCAACTGATGCTTTACAAATGGGTATGCTGTATAAAGTATTAGATGAACAATCATTTGAACTAGAAAGCAAAAAAATTGCAGCTACCTTATCACAAATGCCAACAAAAGCTTTAGGATATATTAAGCAAGCCTTAAATGCTTCAGCAACAAATAATCTTACACAACAGTTAACACTTGAAGATGAATTACAACAAAAAGCTGCTGCTACTAATGATTTTAAAGAAGGGGTAAATGCATTTTTAGAAAAGAGATTACCAGTATATAAAGGGGAGTGAGATTTTTAGGGTTTACAAGGGTTAATTAATTTAAAATAATCTATATGGCACCAAATGATGTAGTAAATAAAATGTTGGAGACAGATGCTTTTTCAAAATGGTTAGGCATAGGAATTATTGAATTAAAAGAAGGTTATAGTAAAATTAAGATGACTGTCCGCCCTGAGATGTTGAACGGATTAGGAGTGGTTCATGGTGGAATAGCTTTTTCGCTTGGTGATAGTGCATTTGCCTTTGCTTGTAATAGTAGAAATAATTTATCCCTTGCATTAGATACTTCCATTAATTTTTTAAAACCAATATATATTGATGATGTATTAATTGCTGAAGCAACTGAAATTCATAATGGAAAAAGTACTGGACTATATCAAATAAAAATTACCAATCAAAAAGACCAAATAGTTGCTATTTTTAAGGGCACTTGTTTTAGAACAGGAAAGCCCGTGTTATAAGTTTTCTGTTACTTGCTTTCCTCTTAATTGAATTACAATAATTCATAACTCATAATTCTTAATTCATAATTCAAAATGATCTATTCCTTCAAAGGCTTCACACCCGTAATTCATGAATCATCATTTATTCATCCTCAAGCTGCTGTAACAGGTAATGTAATTATTGGTAAGCATGTTTACATTGGTCCTGGTGCAGCATTACGAGGCGATTGGGGCGAAATTGTAATTGAAGATGGTTGTAATGTTCAAGAGAACTGCACTATTCACATGTTTCCAGGAACAACAGTTTTACTAAAAGAAAATTCGCATATTGGGCACGGTGCAATTATACATGGAGCAACTATAGGTAAAAATTGTTTAGTGGGGATGAATAGTGTAATTATGGATAATGTTATTTTAGGTGACGAATGTATTGTTGGTGCATTGAGTTTTATTAAAGCCGATGAAATAATTGATGACAGAAGTTTAATGGCGGGAAATCCTGCAAAAAAAATAAAAGAAGTTTCAGATGAAATGATTGCATGGAAAACTAAAGGAACATTATTGTATCAATCACTTCCGGAAGAGATGAAAAAATATTGGATGGAGGCAGAACCACTTCGTAAAATTCCGCTTGATCGGCCTTCACAGGAAATACTTTTTGAAACCTGGAATCAGGTAAAAAAATAGACCAATTTTCATTGTTGTATCTTCGCAGTATGTCGGAAAGGAATAATTTCATTGATTATATTAGAATATTCGCACGAAGTGGCCACGGTGGAGCTGGCGTAAGGCATTTCATGCGCAATAAGCTAACAGCTATGGGAGGCCCCGATGGTGGTGATGGCGGCCGTGGAGGTCATATCATTTTAAGAGGTAATAGTAATTTGTGGACGCTTTTGCATTTACGCTATTATAAAAATGTATTAGCAAAAAATGGCGAGAATGGAAGTAAAAATAATTGTACAGGAAAAGATGGGGAGGATATTTATATAGATGTTCCTTTAGGTACTATTGCTAGAGATGAAGAAACAGGAAATAAAGAAGTAGAAATATTAGAAGATGGCCAAGAATATATTTGGATGAGAGGAGGTAGAGGTGGTTTAGGCAATAGCAATTTTGCAACACCTACTAATCAGGTTCCTGAGCATGCTCAACCGGGAGAAGCAGGTATTGAAGGCTGGAAAAATATTGAACTCAAAGTATTGGCAGACGTGGGTTTGGTTGGATTTCCGAATGCAGGAAAATCAACACTACTTTCTGTAATTACTGCTGCTAAACCTAAAATTGCTAATTATGCATTTACTACATTGATACCTCAATTGGGTATGGTAGAATACCGCGATCAGCAATCTTTTTGCATTGCAGATTTACCCGGAATTATTGAAGGAGCTGCTGAAGGAAAAGGATTGGGTCATCGCTTTTTACGACATATAGAACGCAACTCCGTTTTATTGTTTTTAATTCCTGCAGATAGCACAGATTATAAAAAAGAATTTGATATTCTACGTCAAGAACTGAAATCGTATAATGAAGAAATGTTGCAGAAAGACTTTATTATAGCAATTAGTAAAAGTGATATGTTGGATAATGAATTAAAAGAAGCTATCAGTAGTGAGCTACCTACTGGAATACCCCATTTATTCATATCCTCCCTTACAAATAAGGGACTGATGGAGTTAAAAGACCTACTTTGGGAAACCCTCAATAAGCCTGTTAAATAATCTAACCCCTTAGTTTACAATTAGTTAACATAGCCTATAATAATAGTAGGGTTACCTTTTTCTCGTTCCTGTATTAATATGTATAGTGTACACTAAGTAGCTCTGCTACAAATCGATATTTACCATTCTAAGCGTACTCGTTTGCTTGCCGCGTGAGTTAGAAAAATTTTTATCACTTATAAAAAATTATTTATGAAAAAGCAAATGATTAA
>JBKJQV010000192.1:0-6805 GCA_046593815.1 Sediminibacterium sp.
TTAACACTAATGAGTAAGCTCATTATTGCTAAGCGTAATTGAGAATGCAATATGGGATCTAATTCTTTAAACATTAATCCTATGTTGTGCTAAGTATTTTCTTCTTAAAATAATTCCAGGAATGAACCAACATACCAAAGCCGCAAATGCACCCAACAACATATCATATTTAGATTCTGTAAAACAAGATAAAATAAACAAGATATAAGTAATGATGGCCCCAATAATCATGGGCTTACATTTCTTTACCATTCCAGTAACCAAAGTGGGAAATGCATATATTAAAATATAAATAGAATATAAACTCGGTGTAAATGGTTTTATAATTTCATCTGGCTTAGATCCATCTATATAATGTTTCATCATTGTCCATCCTTCTTCATTAATAAGTTTTTCTGTAGCAGAAGGAACAATATTTTGATAAAATGTTAATCCAAAAATACAGATAGCAAATACCAACCAAACCGCATCTATTAAATCATTATCGTATTGTTTAACATTACTATTTTTCTTTTCTCGAATACTCATTACTATTTGTGGTATGATTGCAGCTAGCACTATTAACCAAATATCAAAGCCTATAGAAAAGTTGTATTGTCTTTGTAAAAAAGTTACGAATGATGCAATTGCAACTACAGATCCCCAAAGCAATGATCCAATACCAGAATCGTGGTAACTACCTTTTGCTTTTAGAATCATGTCTGTAATTAATTGCAGACTCTCCTGTTCGGTTAATTTTTTTTCCTCGTTCATTTTATGCTGATTTATATCTTGCTCTTAATAAATATCCTGGGATAATCCAACCAGCTAGTACCGCTGGGATAAACAATAATATAATTTCTGTTGATTGAATAAATAAAGCAACAAAAGATAATATCCAACAACAAATTCCTCCAATTTTTAATGGCGTAAAACGCATAATTGAACCAGACAAAAAAGTAGGAATTCCATAGAATAAAAAGATAACTGGATAAATAACTGCCCAAGCATTTTTTATACTTACAATAACGGTAATAAGTCCCATACAAATACCAAAAGTCATCCACACAAAACCAATAATTTCGTCAGTATATGTTCGGACCTGTTCGCTTTTTTGTTTTTTTGATAAATAAATAATTTGATAAATAACTACCAATATTGTAATTGCCCAAACAGATCCTGCTGCTTGGTATCCAACTATTTTATCTAGAAAATATTGAGCAAGTGAACAAGCGAAAACTACCCAACCCCACAACAAATAAAGGGTACCATTTTCGGTAAATTTATTTTGGGCTTTATTTATCATACTCTCAATCAGCTTTAAGCTGTCGGCTGCAGATAATAGATCATTGTTTTCCATACAATATTTTTAGTAGATAAAGATAGCCTCACACAAGATGTGCAAGGCTATTTGTGGCAAACAATTTACTGACATGCAGCTAATGCTTTTGTAGCTTCTTCTTTTCCCCAATTTGGATAAAAAGGTGCTGCTGGCTTATATGTTTCAAATAAACCTACCGATTTTTCTAACAATTTTTTAGCCGCAACTTTACCACCGCCAAATGCTTCGGGAACATTCATTAAATATTGCCCTTCCAATGAATAAATTCTTGGATTATTGGGATCTGCTTTTTTTGCATTGGCAATAGCTTCAGCTGCAATAGCTCCATATGTTTGCCATCTAGTCATTGGATCAACAGTTAATTGCATAACTGCAATCATTTGTTTCAAACAAAAAATATCGGCATTGTTTTTTTCTAATAATTCAGCTTTTGTTAGTAAATCTTTCGATTTTCCTGCAATAGCATCTTTATCCGATTTTGGATTCATCCAACCAGATAAATGATTTGTAAGCGCTGCATAATAATAGGGTAACCATTTATCTTTTTCAGCATCTGCTACTCTTTCGAAAAAAGCAGAAGCTCCAATCATTTCTTCAGCAGTTTTAGCGTCTTTAAATTGAGCTAACCCTTTTTCCATAGCTCCATCAAATTTTGTTTGTGCATTTGCAAATCCTACAAATAAAATTGATAGGATTAAGATGAATTTTTTCATTTTTATATTTTTTGAGTGTTAAGTAATTAGTTTTTTTCTTTATTTTTTAGTTTATTGTATTCGTTCTCAACAGAGTTAATTTGATTTGATTGGTATGCACTTACATATTGAAATGCAATACCTATTCCCCAACCCAGTATTGGCCAAATAGGCCAGAAATGTTCAATATTTCCAGATGTAAAATACCAAATACCAATTAAGAAACTGTTTACAATAATATAACTTGCCAAGCTCCATTTAAATGCAACTCTGGCTTTAGCTGTTTGCCAAAGTTGTTCATCTCTTTGTTGTTCATTTTCCATAAAATGTATGTTTTAATATTTAAAAAAATTATAAATTACCATTGATATTCTGTTGAGTTCTATCAACTCCCCAGCTAAAAAATACTCCAAGAAAAAAACTACGTGGCGCTGGAGGTATAACCGCTTCTCTAATTAATTGTCCATTTGTGTCTCTTAATCTATTACTATAATTGTATCCGAAGATTTGTGTTTCATTAAAAACATTATTAATTCCAACAACTACAACCGTATTTGCTTTGCCTATTTTAGGTAACCAATTTAAGCTAAAGTTGTTACTACTATAGGCAATAGTTCGATCAGTTAAAAAATCATTTTTCGAATTGTTTGGATTATAATAAGGTCTTCCTGTGCTCCAATTCCAGCTCCAATTCACTCCAAACATCTGTTTTACCCAAAACTTTTTTAACACTACACTACCACTATGGTTAGCGGCAAAAGTGGGCATGGCAGAAGTAGGATAATTATTATAATTTCTTTTAGTGTCTAGGTAAGAATAACTAACCCAATAATCCAAATTTTTAAACGTTTTCTTATCTCTCCAAAATAATTCAAACCCTTGCGCATAGCCTTCTCCATTGGTACTGGAAGCATTTGTTCCTACAATATCCGTTTTTAAAAGACTAATATAATTTTTATAAAATACTTGAGTTCTAAAAGTATAGTTAGTAGAAATATGCTGATAAGTAAAAATGTAATGATCCGCTCTTAAAAAATTAAAATTGGTATTATTTGCTAAATATCTTCTTTCTGGAGTTTGATAAAAAATTCCATAATCTACAGTAACCTGGCTATTTTTGGCTACTTTATAACTTAAAGCTAAACGTGGCGCAATATTCCATTTATTTAGTAAACTACTATGCTCTATTCTTATACCTGGTCTAAAAGCAAGGTTATTAGTAATATAATAATCGCTTTCTACAAAAGCTGCAGTATAAAAATCAGTAACTTTTGTTGGGAATGATCCTGCTAAATTTTTATATTCACTTGAATCAGCATTGTTCCAAACTTCAGCACCAAATCGGATTGTATTAATAGAACCAAATCTTTTATCTACCACTGCTCTAGCCTGAATCATCCATTGACGAGAAGTTAAATTAAATGAAGTGTAATCGATAACTGGAATATTTACTACGGGAATTTTTTGATTTTGCTGATTTTGAACTTGGTTACCTATCTCATCTTTATTATAGCTAATACTTGCTACTGTATTGAGTTTCCAACCTTTACCTAAAAACTGTCGAAAACTAATATTAGTAAAGAAATTCCTGTTCTTTAAGTTAAATGCATTTTTTAATCCAATACTATCCAAAGAAGAATTGCGTACTCCTAAATCGCCAGAATTATAATAACCATAAATTTTAAACATACCATTTTTCTTTGTTTTGAATCGATAATTTGCATCAACTGTATGAAAAGATGGAGCTTTAAAAAAATCTGGAGCTTGAGGAACTAAGTTTTGATACAATGTAAGGTTAACCCAGTTATAACTAACTCCATAACTCGATTTTTTATTTTTACTTACTTCTTGTAATCCTGCGCTTAAAAAAATGGGTGATACACCAACTTGAATTTCACTTTTTTCAGGGATGTCAACACTTTCTAAACTCAATACACTACTTAAAGCCTGTCCATATATTGCAGAGTATCCACCAGTACTAAAAACAGTACCACTAAATAAGAATGGAGAAAATCTTCCACGTTGAGATATGCCAGGTACAGAACTATAAAAGAAATTATTTACAACAGTACCGTCTATTATAATTTTGGCTTCTTCTGCACTTCCGCCACGAATAAAAAGACCTTCCTGTTCTCCTACTCTTTGAGCGCCCGGTAAAGTTTGTATAGTTGCAGATATATCAGCATTTGCGCCAGCAGTTGTTGCTATATCCAATGGTTTTAATACAGTTCCTTTTTTCTTATCACTAGCTTCAAAAGAACCAGCTGTAATTACAACCGCCGTTAACTCATTAATCTCTTCTTTTAATTGAAAGTCGATTGTTAATGTATCTTTCACCAATACAACCGGTATTTCTATCAATTTGTATCCAATATTGTTTGCAACTAAAATTGCTGCTCCTTTTTCGAATGTTTTAAAAGAATACCTTCCTGTAGAATCTGAAGTTGTTCCATCATAGCTTCCTTTTATAGAAATATTAGCCCCAGCTAAAATTCTACCTCTATTGTCCTTAATTGAACCTGTTACTCTCACTTGGGCATTTAAACAAAAAGCTAGTAAAAATGTGGTTACGATAATAATTGCTTGTTTCATTGATTTAGATTGACAACACAAACATAGAGTAGTTTATTTTATAAACCAAATTATTTTATAAATATTATTTTATTCCTTCATTTTACCATAAAAAAGCCTCCCAATTGGTATCGGGAGGCAAATAAAACTATAAATTAGTTGTATTACTTGTACTGAGGAGCTAAACCTGCAGCTAAATCAGTCATTTTCTTAATGCTTTCATCATTCAACTGACCTTTTTTGAATTCAGCTAAAATGTCTGGAAATTTGTTTTCCATCTCCATTAAGAAATGAGCTTCAAATTCTTTTACTCTCTTCACAGCTACATCTCTCAACAAACCTTGTGTTCCTAAATATATAATAGCTACTTGCTTCTCAACAGACATAGGTGAGTATTGCAATTGCTTTAAAATTTCTACATTTCTAGCACCTTTATCAATTACATTTTTTGTAGCAGCATCTAAATCTCCACCAAATTTTGAGAAAGCTTCCAGCTCACGGTATAGTGCCTGATCCAATTTCAAAGTACCGGCAACTTTCTTCATCGATTTTATCTGTGCATTACCACCCACACGACTTACAGAAATACCTACGTTAATTGCCGGACGAATGCCTGCATTAAACAAGTTTCCTTCTAAGAAAATTTGACCGTCTGTAATTGAAATTACGTTTGTAGGAATATAAGCTGATACATCACCAGCCTGAGTTTCAATAATTGGCAATGCTGTTAAAGATCCACCACCTTTAACTAAATGCTTAATAGAATCTGGCAAATCATTCATATTTTTTGCAACATCATCATTAGCAATAACCTTAGCAGCTCTTTCCAATAAACGACTGTGTAAATAGAATACATCTCCAGGATATGCTTCACGTCCTGGTGGTCTTCTTAACAACAATGAAACCTCACGATAAGCAACTGCTTGCTTAGATAAATCATCAAAAATAATTAATGCAGGGCGACCAGTATCACGGAAAAATTCACCAATTGCAGCACCCGCAAATGGAGCGTAGAATTGTAATGGAGCAGGATCAGATGCAGAAGCACACACAATAGTTGTAAAAGCCATTGCACCATTGTCTTCTAAAGTTTTCATAACTCCAGCAACGGTAGATGCTTTTTGTCCGATAGCTACATATATACAATAAACAGGCTTACCTGCATCGTAAAATTCTTTTTGGTTGATGATGGTATCAACGCAGATTGCTGTCTTACCAGTCTGGCGATCTCCAATTACCAACTCACGTTGACCGCGACCTACAGGAATCATTGCATCAATTGCTTTGATACCAGTTTGTAATGGTTCTTTAACTGGCTCACGATAAATAACACCAGGTGCTTTACGCTCCAATGGCATTTCATATAACTCACCAGTAATAGGCCCTTTACCATCAATAGGCTCTCCTAAAGTGTTAATAACACGGCCAACAACACCTTCTCCTACTTTAATAGAAGCAATTTGTCCTGTTCTTTTTACTTTAGCACCTTCCTTAATTGATCCACTTTCTCCCATCAAAACCACACCCACATTGTCTTCTTCTAAGTTAAGAGCAATAGCTTTTACGCCATTTTCAAAAACTACCAACTCTCCACTTCTTACTCCATTTAATCCGTATACACGAGCAATTCCATCACCCACTTGTAATACAGTACCTACTTCTTCTAAATCGGCAGAAGCGTTAAAATTACTAAGCTGCTGTCTTAGTATCGCTGATATTTCGTCTGGTTTAATGTTGACCATCTTGTATTATTTAATAAAAATTTTATAAAGGTTATCGTAAATTATGAACGTAATGATTGTCTTTAAACTGCTTTTTAATTTCTCTTAGATCATTTGCAATGCTTGCATCTACCAATTTATTATCAAACTCTAACATAAAGCCACCAATTAAACTTGCATCGGTTTCCGTTTCTAATTCTATAGATCTAAAATTATTGGACAGTTTTACTTTCTCTTCAATTGATTTTTTCGTTTCTTCAGATACTTCAGTTGCCGTCGTTAGCTTAACAATATGTATACCATTAATGGCATTGTATTGTTGCACAAATGCATGAGCAATTTCAGGCAAATAACTTTCTCTGCCTTTCTTTAATAATAAAACAATAAAAGCAGCCGAAAGCTCATTAATGTTACCTGCTGTTATAGCTAATACTATTTTTTCTTTTTGATCTGATTTAATGATCGGACTACGTAACATATTTACAAAATCTTTACTTGCT
>JBKJQV010000308.1:0-4346 GCA_046593815.1 Sediminibacterium sp.
CCAGAATTACCTCCAAATCTTTCACCAGAACACCTTTTATAAACTCATTGGTATGTTTGTATGTAATACTTTGCATAAAACGTTCTGTAACAAAATTTGCAGACCGACTAACAGTTCTGCTCAAATGTAAAACATTAAATTTTTCTGAATCTATCATAATCTATCACACTCAGTATCATCAGTTATCTCTACAATCTTATCAAATAGCTGTACTTTTTCTTCCAACCCTTTCACATAATCATAAATATTACTTAAATCAATGCTAGGGCAGTACTCATCATTATCAGCTATTTTCTTAATGAATCTCTTTTTGTTTAGAGAAAAGATTTCCTTTGCTTGCATTTTTATTTATCTTCCCTAATCATCTTGAATAATGGGAACTCCAAACTTCCATCTGGTGTAACTGTTCTATAAGCGATTTCTGCCGTTTTACCTATTAATTCCTCTTTTATAGCCCACATTTCTTTTCTTTGCTTATCACTAAATCCACTTACTGCAACTTTCTTACCTTCGTAATCAACTATAAGACTTCCAAGTTTACCTTCGAATTTACCAGTACCTTCATTGAAGCCAACAATAACTAAATCCAGATTATCAAACTTTTTAACCTTAATCCAATTTTTACTTCTTTTGAATTCATATGGTTTATCAGATTTAAGCATTAAACCTTCATAACCATCTTTTATAAGCTTTTCGAACATCTCAGTCATTTCTTCTTGACTATGAATGTATCTGAACTGAATTGGTTTAAGAAATTCAAACTGTCTGCCAATCTGTTGCTGCCTTAGAGAGAAAGATGCTAACATTCCAGTCCTACGTTCAAATTGATTTGAAACATCCTTATCTGACTCAAGAATATCAAATATATAGGCAATAACTTTCTCTTTAACTTTCTCATCATCCTTATTCAATACGTTCATCATTCTTTGGAGTGATTTAGGATGGTTTGGCTCTCCGTTGGTTAATTCCATATCCACTATCATTTCCTCATTACCAGAGGTTAATATGAGAAGCTCATGTTTAAGAAGATTAAATCCGTTTATTAATTTACCATTAAAGGTTCTTAATTCACCTTTCCAATATGTAGCTCTAATCCCATTTAGTTTATAATCTGCCAACATAGGGTACTTTAATTTGGATAACTTTTTCTCATCCCATTGTTTTGTTTTTGTTTCCAGAAGAGAATCACCTTTCATCATATTATAAGAAGGAAATAAATCTGGAAATACTTTAAGGATGAGAGATTCATTTATGCCAGCTCTCAAATCACGATTGAAAAAATTGATTATAAATTGATGTGTTTCCATTGGTGAAAACATCATAAATTCAATTACTTCATCTAAAGCTTTATTACCAGTAACTTCTCTTTTCTCTAAACGTATTAGGAGTTGTTTAAATCTGTACATATCAAAACCATTTTCTGATATGACTAAAAAATCTGCTTTACCTATCTTTTTACCAGTTATGAAATAATTAGGAATTGGATTATAACATCTTTCCAAAACGTATAATAAATCTTTATCCTCTTGATTTTTTAATAAAATTTGTTTTTTTGAATTAATAAGAGTTGTAGCTTTTAATTCTTCCAATGTTTTTAAAAATTGCATTTATTTTCCCTTTTTATTTTTAATAGTCTTATCAATCATTTCGTTTAAATCAGTAAAACCAGAATCAGATTGTAGCTCTGAATACTGTCTTAAAATATCAAGACCTATTTCAGCTCTTTCCAGTTCTGTTTCCAATTCTTTAACATAATCATAAATTTCACCAATTTTAGAAGATGGTTCAAAAGCAAATATATTATTAATCCTTTGAACAACAACTTCTTTTCTTTCATTGAATATATCTTTTATGCTTGCTGTTTCCATTTTATCCCTCCAGAGCATACATTTCTTGTAATAATTCAGTAAATTTTATTTTAGAAGTTTCTGATAAAAGACTATATAAATCAACAATGTCGTAGTGGTCTAACATTAAATCTTCCAAAATAAAATTGATATATTTGTAAACAGTTTTAAGAATGAAACAAGGATTTTCTTTAACAGAATTCATAACCTTTAGAGAAGAAAACAATTGTATATTATCCAGAATATAAATAACTTCTGACTTTATCACAAATGGTGACTGGTCTGCAATAAATCTTAAAATTTGTATTTCATTTCTTGCAACTATCTCAGTATCATAATTAGCCTTTTTTTGAATAGCATCAAAGGTAAAACCTACTTGTGCTTTTGAAAAAACTTGTATTGTATTTTGTAACATTCTAAAAACCTCCTACAGTCTTTTTAAATAATTTTTTAATAAACTAAATGAACTTAATTTAGATTTTGTTATAACTGGTTCTTTTGCTCCCAGTAAAAACAATTGATTTTCTACATAATAAATATTTCTCTCACTAGGCTTTATAATAACATTTCTATAAGAATTATCATAAGATGCTGTTATTTCTATTTTAATATCTCCATATTCTCCCTTATATGCCTTTATAATTTTTTCTGTTAAATGTTTTCTATAAAGTCTGATTAATTCTTTCCCATCAAAACAGTCTCTCTTAATGACCATCTGCAATTTCATAATACTGGAATACAATTTTTATCTATATAGCAAGTTACCATCGTGTATCGCAATTCTTTAGTCTGTCTATCAACACTTTCTGCCAGAATAAAAACCCAATGAAATCCATCATCACTTTTATAATAAAATTGCTTATAAGTAGAATCATCTCTACCTTTCCAATTTTCATTATTGTAAATCATTTCATAAGATTCTTTGAGCATATTATGAATAAATGATATATAAAATATTGGTGTCTTGCCGTATTGCTCTTGATATCTGGTTAAAAACTGTTCTTTTGCATGGCTTTTTATAAAAATCTTTTTTACATTGGTAATCTCTTTTAATGTTTTTCTCACTTAGTTTTTATTTTATCCTTTTCTCAAAAGTAATATCCTCAAGTACTATAGTAGCATCTGAGGATATTAAAGTCAAGCTTTTAATTATTTTTATTTTTTGAAATTATGACCGAGTAATAATTGACCATCACTTTTTGTTATATTCTTATTAGGAATATACAATTCTTTTGAATCATCAGCCATTATAATTTTCTTCTCTAAACCTTCTATTCTATCAGATAGAACAATATCGTAAGGATACATATCATTATAAATCTGCATTGTTTTAAATAAACCATGATAATAACTTTGATTTGGATTATCATCATGCCAGAGAGTTTCTTTTAAATCATCTGGAGATACATCTATCCATTGGTATTCCATATTTTCTGGCAATTCTATTTTACCTTTTACTTTGGCAAAAGATGTTATCATATAAAAATCTTCTTCTCTGATTTTATTATAAAATGAAGCCTCATAAATTGGAGACATCATTTCCAACTCTAATCCTAAAATATCATTTAATATATTAGTAAGGGTCTCTACTGGTTTAAGAGAAGCTTTTCCAAAACCATGAGGTAACTGCCAGCCAGAATCACCTTGTTTAACGATTAAAATCCTACCTTCATTTGGCTCTAAAATCATAGCAGCCAGTATTTTAGTATACAATTTCATATTTTACTCCTTAATAATAATTTTTCAGCTTTTCTTTTTCTCTTTTCTTCAGCTCTAGACAATATTTTACCATTCGTTTCATCACTTATTTGAAAAGGTTCATAACTCTTCATACCATAATTTTGCCCATATGGGATAGATGTGAGTGGCAAAATAGAAGCTAATTGTAATAATTTATTCATATTATTTTACCCTTGCCTATCAATTAGCCATTCTTGTTTCATTGGCTCTGAATTATAACCTATCTCTGCTTTAACAATCCAGTCATTATTATGCCATGATTTCTCATCACTAACAGTAAAACCTTTTTCCATCATTTCTGCTCTATAAGTAAGAACTCTTTTTTTAAACCCAGCATCAGTTTCAGTTGAACCTTGTGTGAAAATCTTTTCAATCATTTTACCATTCTCCTTTTGCTTTGCAAGCCATTTTTTAGTAAATTCTTCCATATTTCTTATTAAAACTGGAATACCTATTTCACCACTACATTCTTTTCTAAATGTACATGGTAATAAATCTTCTTTTCTAATAATTCCCATTGTTTATACCTCTTTTAAAATAATAAAATATCTAAATAGCTTCATCTAATTTAAAATATTTCTCTAAAGTATTTAATTTATTAGTTTCCAGATTATTGGTATCTCTATAAAATCTGAATTTGTTACGAATATCAATCGTATCTTTAGAGAAGAAAATGGAGTTGTCTCTATAGAACTGTTTTGAACATACTCCAAGAATCAAAGCTATTGTAAAAACATTATAAACTCTAAAAAAACAATA
>JBKJQV010000078.1:0-5706 GCA_046593815.1 Sediminibacterium sp.
TCCAACCCTTAGAAGTAAAAGCTATACGTGCTTCTGAAAAAGCTCCTTTTACTAAAACCAATATTGATAAAAAGGAAATAGCCAAACAAAATCTAGCACAGGATATTCCGTTTTTACTCAACCAAACTCCTTCGGTTATTATCAACTCCGATGCTGGAAATGGTGTTGGTTACACTGCAATTAGTATTAGAGGAACAGATGCAACACGTATTAATGTAACACTTAACGGTATTCCTTATAACGACGCAGAAAGCATGGGTACTTATTTTGTAGATTTACCCGATTTCTCCTCTTCAATTAATAGTATTCAAATTCAAAGAGGCGTAGGAACTTCCTCTAATGGTGCAGGAGCTTTTGGTGCAACACTGAACATGTCGACAAATGAGTTTAATGAAAAATCGTATGTAGAATTAAACAATAGTTTTGGCTCATTCAATACTTTTAAAAACACTTTAAAAGCCGGTACAGGCTTATTGGGTAACCATTTTACATTAGACGCAAGACTAAGTAGTATAAGAAGTAACGGATATGTTGATAGAGCTTCGAGTAATTTAAAATCATTCTATTTTAGTGGCGCTTACCTAAATAAAAAAACATCTTTGAGATTGAATATTTTTTCTGGGCATGAAAAAACCTATCAGGCTTGGTATGGTATAGATGAAGCAACACTTGCTTCAAATAGAACATATAACCCAGCTGGAACAGAGAAAACTGATTCGCCTTACGATAATCAAACAGATAATTATACTCAAACTCATTATCAATTATTTTTTAACCATGCCATCAATGCTAAGTGGTCGTTTAACACTGCATTATTTTTAACAAGAGGAAATGGATATTATGAGGAATATAAAGCTGATCAAAAATTTTCTAAGTATGGATTGCCAAATGTTACTACAGGTGGAAATACTTATACAAAAACAGATTTAGTAAGACAAAAGTGGTTGGATAATAATTTTTATGGTCAAATTGCATCCTTTCAATATAAAACCAATAAGGACGAACTAACAATTGGTGGTGGTTGGACAAAATATGAAGGCAATCATTACGGTACTATTGCTTGGTTAAAAATAGGAACTGCACCAATTGATTATAAATATTATAATTATCCAGCTGATAAAAAAGATGGCAATGTTTACACTAAGTGGCAACATTTAGTTACAAAAAATTTAACTTCATTCATTGATTTGCAATATCGAACAGTAACACATAATATGAATGGTTTTAGAAGCAATCCCTCACTGCAAATTTCAAGGAAATTTAATTTTTTTAATCCAAAAGCCGGGCTTAGTTACAATAAAAATGGTTGGCAAACATACTTGAGCTTTGCGATAGCCAATAAAGAACCTAATAGAGATGATTTTGAAGCAAGTTTAATTACTCAACCAACCCATGAAACATTGCAGGATTGGGAGTTTGGATCAGAAAAGAAAACAGCTAACTATTCTTATGGCGCAACTTTATATTATATGAACTATATTAATCAGTTAGTACTTACTGGCAAGATTAATGATGTTGGAGCTTATACAAGAACCAATATTCCATCAAGTTATCGAATGGGTATTGAATTACAGGGAAAAGCAAAAATTACACAATGGGTAAATATTGCTGGCAATGTTACTATTAGCAAAAATAAAATTAAATCATTTACCGAATTCATTGATAACTATGATAATGGATTGCAGAATAAAGTTCAACACGAGAACAAAGACATTTCTTTTTCGTCAAATTTAATAAGTAGTTTAACTTTGAATTTTATTCCAATAAAAAATGCAGAAATTAGCTTAATCAATAAATATGTTGGCAAACAATATTTAGATAACACTCAAAATGACAGCAGGGCATTGAATGCGTTTTTTGTTCAAAACATAAGTGGAATATATACGATAAATACAAATGCTTTTAAAGAAATTCAATTTATTTTTCAAGTAAATAATTTATTGAATAAAAAGTACGAACCAAATGGATATACTTTTAATTATATTTATGGAGGTGTACTTACTGCAGAAAATTATTTCTATCCTATGGCTGGAAGAAACTTTATGGTAGCAGTAAACATAAAATTATGAATTATGAATTAAAAGAGGAGATTTAGTAATAATAAAAAATCCGTCGTGCAAGAGCTGACGGATTTTTTATTATCATTGTTCTTTAACTTACTTTACTAGAAATACAGCATTTGCAAAAAGCAGTTTTCCATTTTCCCAAAAATTACGGAACAAAGGATCTTCAGTTAAATATACAACAGTACCGCGGCCTAAATCCTGAACACCAAATAACATTCCATCTTTCAGCTTAGCTTTTACTTTAGAACCAGCTACCCCTGTTACATAAGCGTCTTTTTTAATAGTACCTACATTCCATCCTTCTTTCATCATTTCATAAAGTATATTATCCTGTTTAAGAGTATAGTAAAAATCTGGATAACCAAATCCCAATGGATGCGTATTATCTAGATCAATTTTATAAATTGCTCCAGGTACTGAATTATCTAAGGATTCTTTATCTCTATCACCATATTTTTTTATTGTGCTATCCGATTTTGTATCAGGCCTATTTTCTTTGGTTTTTAGTCCCCAATCAGAAGCCATAATTGCAACTGCATTTTCCATTGCAATAATTTTTCCGCCGCTTCTTACAAAATCTTTCAGTTTATCAGTAGTTGTTTTTTCTCCCAAAGTTCTATAGGCGCCATCTGGCAAGATCAACACATCATAATTTTTAAAATTCAATCTTCCCAAATCAGCAGCATTTAAAAGAGTAAGAGGGTATTCTAACATTTTATCGAAATAATGCCAAACTTCACCAGCAGCTAAAGAGGATACTTGATCTCCTGTAAACATTGCAACCTTTGGTGCCGATGCGATTATTTTAATATCTGGTGATCCAAAATCAACACCTTTATCCATAAAGCCTGTTTCTACTGTTTCTGCTTGAACATTGTATTTTTTACATGCTTCATTGGCAACAGCTAACCAGTTTGGAAGATTACTCGTTTTCAAAATAACCAATGTACCTCTATCGTAGTTTATATTTTTTATGGTGAAAGGTTTTTCTACATAACGAGCTTTTATTCCACACTTTAAAATATGTGCAAGTATTTTAGCACTACTAAAAGAATTATAAGGAATTAATACTCCATAATTACTTTTTACATCTACAATAGTTGCATTCATCGATTTAGGCTCACCACTAAATTCTAGTTTTTCTTTAACGGCATAGCATTTTATTCCATAAGCATAAGATGCAGCCCAAGCAGTAATATCATAAGTGTTTGAATCTGTAACAAGTGTTTTTGGTTCAAGTAATACTTTAGCCAATACCGACTTAGGTTGATATGCACTTATTGCAATATGAATTCCTTCATCAGCAAAAGAATCGTCTTTCCCAGAAAAATAATTATAGCCGCGAAATGTTTTACTACTAAGAGTACCATATATAATCCCATTGGCTTCTAATAATTTCTTTAAAGGCGCCATTTTGTTTTCATCTTTTGTAGTAAATACATAGGTCTTATACTCTCCTATTTTCCCAGCTCTACTTTCATCAAAAAACTTTTTAAATTCTGTAATAACTTTTTGTCTGTTTTTTGAAGTTATTTCAATTGTTGACAACCCGGTTGTAAAATGATGTAAAGCACGATCAACAAGAGTAAGTGTATCATTATCTTCATTCATTACTGCAAGTCCACCACGCCCTCCTCCACCTTGTTCAAAAGTCATCCCAATTGCTCCATTGTATATCGGATATGAATCGCCATAAGAAGGATATAATAAATCGAATCTTTCTTTTGTAAAATATAACCAATTATTATTATCAAAATATTTAGCGTGATTTTTTCCAATCATGGTTTGGAAATCTCTTTGCCATGCTGTAATTACTTCATGAATAGGTTCAGCAGCAGGTGCAAAATAGTAAGGTTCATTAACTCCTTGTTCATGATAATCCACATGAATTTGAGGCATCCAGTGACTGTATTTTTTTAAGCGTTGCTGAGTTTCTACTTGAGTTTGCCATGCCCAATCTCTATTTAAATCAAAATTATAATGATTACTTCTCCCACCAGGCCAAGGTTCAGAATGTTCTCTTGATGAAGGATCTGGATTTGCATTTTTACCTACCATTGAATTAAACCAGTTTACATAACGGTCTCTTCCATCAGGATTAATACAAGGGTCGAGTATAACTACAGTATTTCTTAACCACTCTTTTGTTTGCGTGTTATTAGGATCTAATAAAGCGAAGATCGTAAGCATAAAAGCTTCAGAAGATGATGTTTCGTTTCCGTGCACATTATAGCTTAACCAAATAATTGCTGGCGCATTTTCTGTTTGAGGGGCTAAGTTATCTGAATTTAATCCTGCTAAGCGGAGATTATTTAATCTGATGGATTCTAACTTCTGCATATTTTCAGCAGTACTTACAATTGCAATCATTAACTCTCTACCTTCATTGGTTTCCCCATATTTTTCTATTTTCATCATTTCGGGTTTTACCTGAGCTAGGGATTTGGCATATTCTACAATTCTATGGTGACGCGTAAAACGAGTACCAATTTTGTATCCTAAAAATTGTTCCGGGCTTTGTAATGCTTGACTATAAAGCGATCCAGTAATAATAATTAAACAACTAACAAATAGAAATTTTTTCATATAATATAAATGAGGTGTGAAAATAGTAATAAAGGTATCATCAACATTAAAATGTGGTAATAAGTTTATTAAAATAGGATAAGCGGATCAAGAGAAATTTTGTAATTTAAGCCCATGAAAAAATTAATCGTATTGTGTAATTGCATATTGGCTTTATCCTTACTAAATGGACAGTCAAGTTTTTTGATAGTTGGTCCGGGTAAGGCAGTTAATCCTTATTCTTATACAGTAGTAAAGAGAGCCGAATATAAACAAGCTGCAGTAAGTAGTGCCCATCCTTTAGCAAGTATGGTTGGTGCTGAAGTAATGAAAAGAGGAGGCAATGCTTTTGATGCAGCTATTGCAACTCAATTGGTATTAGCAGTTGTATATCCAAACGCTGGTAATATTGGCGGTGGTGGATTTTTATTGGCTCGAAAAACCAATGGAGAGTTAATTGGTATCGACTACAGAGAAGCTGCGCCAGAAAAAGCCAATAGAGATATGTATTTAGATAAAAATGGTAACCCTCAAATGAATTTATCATTAGCAGGGCATTTAGCTTCTGGAATTCCGGGATCTATAGCGGGATTATTTGCAACGTTAACTTATGCAAAATTAACAATCCAACAATTAATACAACCAGCAATAGATATTGCTACTAAAGGATATGTATTAACAGAAAAAGAAGCTGCTAGTTTGAATAGTGTAAGAGAATCGATTACAAAAAATAGCACAGAACCGACAGCTTTTGTTAATAATACAAAATGGAAAGTTGGAGACACATTGGTACAAAAAGATTTAGCTGCTACATTAAAGCGAATTCAAAAAGATGGAGCTCAAGGTTTTTATTCAGGAAAAACTGCTGAATTAATTGTTGCTGAAATGCAAAGGGGAAACGGCATCATTACTTTAAATGATTTGAAAAATTATACTGCAAAATTACGTAACCCACTTTCATTTAATTATAAAGGTCACGAAATAATCAGCTTTGCACCCCCAAGTAGTGGTGGTATACTATTAGCACAAATGTTTAAAATGATTGAAAAATATCCCATGACAAAATTTGGATTTC
>JBKJQV010000121.1:0-5240 GCA_046593815.1 Sediminibacterium sp.
TGGAAAATTACCATCGCTATGCAAGCGTTAATAGTGATCGCTGCAACATGGATTTGTCAGCTAATACGAAAAAAGCCACTAACAGAATTAACAGGAGCCATTAACATTTTGTGGATTAAGAATTTGATTTTCGGGTTAAGCTTTGGAGCTTTATTAATAATACTCCCTGCATTATTCCTGTACTTGGGGGGATGGCTGACCTGGCAAATTTCTACTACAGATATGATGGCTCTTTTACCAGCTACAGGTTTATTTATTTCCGTGGCAGTAGCTGAGGAATTTCTTTTCAGGGGTTTTGTTTTTCAGCGGCTGATTACCGGTATTGGAATTTGGGCAGCACAACTGATAATGGCTGGCTATTTCCTGTTGAATCACCTGAATAATCCGGGTATGTCGGGAAGCATTAAATTATTTGCATCTGTTAATATTTTCCTTGCATCCATTATGTTTGGTTTGGCTTTTATAAAAACCAAAAGTCTTGCAATGCCAATTGGCTTTCACTTTATGGCTAACTGGGTGCAGGGTACATTGCTTGGTTTTGGAGTAAGTGGCAATGAAGAAACAAGTTTGCTTAAACCCATTTTTCACAATGCACCACAATGGCTAACCGGAGGCAGTTTTGGACTTGAAGCAAGTGTGCCAGGGTTGATTTGTGTTATTATCTCTATTATTTTTCTCTATAGGTGGAAACCTGACTGTTTAAATGAAATAAGTGCCAATTAATATCATACAATAAAAACCATCCCATCAATACAATTACAATTTCAAGTAAGTCCTATTTAACTGTATTCATGTCCTACCAGTGAGCCTGCATCTCAAGCTAATTTTGTTGTATTAAAAATCACAATTAAAAACAACAGAAAATGAAAATTATCATCGTAGGTGCAACAGGCACTATGGGCACACATTTGTCAAGTGCATTTGGAAAAGAACATGAAGTTATAAGAGTAGCAGACAAAGAAGGAGACATTCAGGTAGACATTACTTCTACTGAATCAATTGAAAATCTTTTTAAAAAAGTAGGCTCATTTGATGCATTGATTTCTACTGCAGGCCCAACTTATGTAGGTCCTTGGAAAAACCTTACAGATAAGGAATTTAGGAAAGGAGTAGATGGGAAAATGATGGGGCAAATAAATCTTGTTCTCATTGGGCAACACTATATCAATCCCAAAGGTTCTTTCACTCTAATCACCGGAGCTTTAACACACGATCCACAAAAGAACTTTGCCAATGCATCTGCAGCAAATGGGGCAGTTGAAGGTTTCGTAAGGGCAGCAGCCATTGAATTAGAAAACGGTATTCGTATTAATGCAGTTAGCCCTACCGTAATTGAAAATTCTCCACATTATTTCCCTTACTTTCCTGGCGATATTCCTGTAACAATGCAACAGCTTGAGTATGGCTTTCGTAAAAGTGTATTTGGTGCAAATACAGGACAAGTAATAAAGCCTTACTAATAGTTTAGAATGAAAATTTATAAGTCAATCCGGGTCATTCATCTTCAAAGTAATGGCCCGGTTACGTTCAAAAAAAATCTATCCAAAGAATACGCTTAATACATAAATAATGAAGACAATAATAATTGCATTATCATTAATGTTTAGTGCACTTTATGCCCAAAGCCAAATTAATATTGAAAGGTATAACGACAATTTCAATTATCTGAATAATGATTCTGTACACAAAAAAGGTTTTGAAAAATTAAAATATATTCATCTCACAAATGAAACCAATATTTCTTTTGGCGGTGAAGTAAGAGAACAATACCAATATTATAATAATCCCAATTTTGGAGATATACCTTCCGGTTTTACAAAAGATTATACCAGCCAGCTAATGCAAAGAGTAATGTTGCATACCAATATAGAACTGGGCAACAAGCTGCGGATATTTGCACAATTAGGAAGTACATTTCGTTTTTTCAATCCCAATCAGTCCACAGCAGAAATTGATGAAAACAAAGCAAGTGTACATCAGGCATTCATTGAATACAAACTTCAAAAAAAATGGATGGTAAGAATAGGCCGTCAGGAAATAAGCTATGCAAATCATCGCCTCTTTACTTTCCGTGAAGGCCCCAATACAAGGCTAGCATTTGATGCAAGTGTTGTTAAGTATAATGCTCAGAAAAGGAATATTGACTTTTTCGTCATGTCTCCGGTAATTTCAAAACCCGGTGTACTAGATGACCAATCTTTCAAAGACGTGATTGTAGGATTTTATGCAACTGAAAAGTTTGTTTCGAAAAAGCTTTTGCTAGACTATTATTTTCTTAACCTGAATACCGATAGAAGAAAGTACAATTTTGTTGTTGGAAAAGAAAATAGGCAGAGTTATGGATTCAGAATATTTTCAGAAAATTTAAAACTCAATTATGAACTAGAAGCAACTTATCAGTCTGGTAAATTTAATCAGTTAAATATAAATGCATTTGGTATTTCAGCGGATATAAATTATAAATTAGAATCAAATATTAATTTTATAACTGGCATAGGTAGTAATTATATGTCGGGTGATAGAAATAGAAATGACAATCAACTAAACACTTATAATCTCCTTTTCTCAAAACCACAATATGGATTAACAGCTCCAATTGGTGCAACAAATCTAATCAATATCAATCCTTATTTTAAGATTAACCCTACAAAGAAAAGTAATATTTATTTGAGTAGTTATTTCATGTGGAGGCAAAGTAATAAGGATGGAACCTATTCGCCTGCTGCAGTTGAAGTGCGGCCATCTCAGGAATTAATTTATACTTCATCAAAAAAAGAAATCGGAACACTGTTGGCTTTAGAGTCCATTTACGCTATCAGTAGAAATATGTCATTCGGTTTCGATGCATCTTATTTTTTTGCTGGAGGATATGTAAAAGAAACAGGCAATGGGAAAGATATTATCTATCTCTCATTTAAAGGGACTTATAAGTTTTGATATTATCTATTTTTCTTTAAGTAGTTCAATTTTTTTGGTTGTGGTTATGCCTAATCAAGAATAGTATTATAGGATATTCTTTTGCATATATAGCAATTGTTAAGCACAATTATCTGAACTTGAATAGGAGTCAAGTGATTATATGTCTCTAAATGCATTAAATAAATCGACCCCCAAGGAAAGTCGGCGAGCGAAGTGAAGCCGACAATTCCCATTCTCTACAAAAACAACAAAGTCAACTTAGGTCGGCTTTTGTTTTGAATAGACTTTTCTCCTTTTGAGTTATTTATTAAATAATTTGGAGGTTAATAAAATACCTTGTAGTTAGATATCCATTTTGACAGTTTTGAAGAAATCCTATTACAGAATTAGTCATTAGAAAATCAACTGTTTAAGCTGTTTTTGCTGCATTTAAGATAAATCCTTTTTATGCCTTATGCACAAATGGGTTACGATATAATTTACTACTAACCAAAAGCAACCAACTTATATCCCAAATAACTAAAATTCTTTGTGTAATCCCCTTACTTGAAATAGGGCTAACAAAGTGAATAATGAACAATAACAAACTAATTAAGCCAAAAAGTAAAGTAGGATTTGAAAAGCTCTTCCAGTATGAATTTTTCTTAAAATCTAAAGCCCATAAATTTATTGAAATACTTAGGCTAATAAATGCCATCAATCCAGCCAAAGCGTGTATTAAACCAGTTGTTGTTGGAGGAACTACTGGAACATCAGTGGGAAATATTCCTGCGAATGATATTCCTACACAAAAAATACCTAAGGAAAAAAGACTTTTTTTAGATGCATTTATATCCAGAAACAATCCTATAAGTAGTAGCGCAGCTGCAATTGCAAATGTAAAAAATGCAAAAGTCATTAACCAACTGAAATTACCCACTGCATATTCGCTTAGAAAACAAGTAAGAATGTTTTTATCTGGTCGCAAAAAATGGAGACTGAACACAATTATTATAAATAGAATGAATCCTAAAAAGCTAATAAGTGCTATAGTTTTAGTATGTTTCATTTTTTTAATCCTTTTTAAATAAGAACTCCAAGGGAATATGTAATCGTTTAGTCCACGATTTTTCGCTGTGGTCATCTCCAGGGAAAAATCTAGTCATAAAATTTGTTGCATTAAAACCTTTTACCAACATTAAACTGTCGACCTTTTTTTGTATTGGTGGATACATTGCATCTAAGGTTTGATCACCACAATCAAAGTAAATTTTATGATTTTCAGGGTTTGGAATATTTTTATCTAAATATGCAATAAATGTATTGGGAAGAGGATTATTTTCTAAAGTTAAAGATCCAACCCAATGAGTAGACAAACAAGCAACACCACCAAAAATTGCAGGATATTCGCAGATTGTATACAAAGAAATCAGAGCCCCTAAACTACTTCCTGCAATAAAAGTATTTTCTTGATTTGTATAAACAGCATACTTTTTATCGATATAGGGCTTTAGCTCATTTACTATGAACTTGAGATAATTGTCTGATTGTGGTTTAAAATTTTCTTTTGTTAATCCTGCTTTTTGCAATTGTTCCGATAAAGTTTCTTTTTCTATTTTAGATAAAGTTTCAAATGGTTTTTGAGGAAAATAATCTATAACTCTAGTTTGTTCATCGTTCCAGATTCCAACTACAATAAATTTTTTATTTTTTTGGGTTTTAAATAATTCTGTAGCTACACCTGCAACATTCCATGATTGACCGGTCCATGAAAGCTCAGGGTCATAAAGCATTTTACCATCGTTCATATAAAGAACAGAATACCTAATTGTATCTGAATATCCATCAGGTAACCATATGTCGATATTACGAGGTGTTACAAATTTTGATTTAAATTTTGGTAACCTTACAATTTTGCCACTAACTACTGATGGAATTAATTTTTGAGGTTTAATAACAAAGTAGATAATGATACAAACAATTATTCCAATAGCTATAAATAGTATAGTTCTATAGTTGAACTTTTTTCTCATTTTTATCCTTATTTATGTTTATTGTTATAATTAAAACAAATGAACAACAATCCATTTTGCAAATGCTTGCCACCATGCTGAATGCGAATTAGGTCCAATAACAAAGGTTATTGCAATAATTCCTAAAAAAACACCCATTGGGAATGCTGATCTTTTATTAATGATGTCGGTTATCATCCAAATCAATGCAATAAGTGCAATGCTAAATATCATTGCTGGGATAGCAATCATAGGTGGAAAACCACAGACAGCAATCAGAAATCGCCCCATACCAGGACCCATTATCATTAATCCAATTGAGGCAAAAAA
>JBKJQV010000215.1:0-5505 GCA_046593815.1 Sediminibacterium sp.
CAATATAGTTGGCAACCGAATTTCATCCGCAAAAAACGCTTTAGGAGGGCCAGCAGAATATGTAAACGACTACTACATTCAGCAAGAAGATATGCGCGCCAATAGGCCGGCAATTTCCAAGGTTTATGCTGCATATTCCAATCGTTGCTTTAAAAATGGAGCTTTCGATTTTGATGATCTACTTTTAAAAATGTATGAGCTCTTAAAAAACTTCCCAGATGCATTACATAAATACCAACATAAGTTTAAGTATATACTAATTGATGAGTACCAAGATACCAATGCTGTACAATATCAAATTACCAAATTACTAGCTGCGGTCCACGAAAATATTTGTGTAGTTGGAGATGATGCACAAAGCATTTATAGCTTTCGTGGTGCCACCATTGAAAATATTTTACAGTTTCAAAAAGATTATGATGATGTAAAAGTGGTAAAGCTTGAACAGAATTATAGAAGTAGCCCACAAATTATTGAAGTAGCCAACGAAGTAATTAAAAATAATAAAGGGCAGATTCCAAAAAATTTATGGACCGAAAACGAAGCAGGTGAAAAAATTAATCTGGTTCGTACCATGACAGATAATGAGGAAGGAAAATTTGTTGCAGATACCATTCAAGAACAAAAATTACGCAACCATTTTTTTAATCGCGACTTTGCAATTCTTTATAGAACAAATGCTCAAAGCCGTTCTTTTGAAGAGAGTTTGCGTAAAATGGGTATTCCTTATAGAATATATGGTGGCGTTAGTTTTTATCAACGTAAAGAAATAAAAGACATTCTGGCTTATTTAAGAATTATTGTAAATGCTAGAGACGAAGAAGCGCTAAAGAGAATTATTAATTATCCGGTTAGAGGTATTGGAAAAACTACCATTGAAAAATGTGTGATTTTTGCTAATGAACAAAATATCTCCATGTATGAAGTAGTAAACAGGGCTGCGGAATTTGGTTTTAAAGCAGGAACATTAGAGGCCCTACAAAACTTCATTACTATGATTAGATACTTTCAAAGTATGCTAACTGATAAAAATGCATACGATGTTGCAATTCAAGTAGGTAAGCATACTAGTTTAGTAAAAGATTTATTTAATGATAAAACCACAGAGGGCTTAGCTCGATACGAAAATATTCAAGAGCTCCTCAACTCAATTAAAGAATGGACAGAAAGCCCTAGCAATGATGATGGTGAATTAGGTGATAAAACGTTGGGATCTTATCTACAACAAATTACTTTATTAACTGATGCAGATGACGATAAGGAAAATAATGATGTAGTAAAATTAATGACCATACATGCTGCCAAAGGCTTAGAATTTGGTTGTGTATTTGTTGGTGGCGTTGAAGAAACGTTGTTCCCAAATGCAATGAGCATTAATACGAGAGAAGAACTTGAAGAAGAGCGGAGGTTGTTTTATGTAGCTGTTACTCGTGCTAAAAAAAGATTATGGTTAACCTATTCAAATTCACGATATCGATTTGGTCAATTAGTACAAAATGAACCAAGTAGATTTATTGAAGAAATGCCAGAACAATATGTAGATAAAAGTTTTGCTGGTGGTGGGGCAAGAAATAATTCGAGTACCAATTGGGGTGGTGCTTACGAGCGAATGCAAAAAGGATTTAATTATAGAGATGCTACTAATGCGGAAAATAAGTATGGCCCAACACCTAACAAAAAACCAAACAATGCAAAACCAGAATACTTTCCAATAAATCCACCCACATCAAAAGTTACTACACATATACCATCGATAAATTTTGAAGCAAGTGATACTTCTTCTTTAGTAGCTGGACAAAAAGTTGAACACCAAAAATTTGGGTTTGGACTTGTAAGCAATATAGAAGGCTCAGCTCATAATCCAATCGCAACTATTCAATTTGAAAAGAATGGCGAGAAAAAAATAATGCTTAATTACGCTAAGCTTAAAATTATAATTTAATTATTGTTGTATTTGGCAACCCTTACTCCTTTATCGGTTGGGGTTGATTTTGCAGGTGCTGGTTTATATAAGCCGCCATTGGGTTGTGGCAATAAAATAGTCCCCGGTAAGAATAAAAAACTTTCTGGCGGTGGTGGTGGAAAAACAGGTAAAACCGCGGTAGTATTTGTAGTAGAACTTACTGGATTACTATTAATTGGGGACTTTTCAACAGCTGTATTACTAGGCTGTTCTTGTATTGTTACACCAGTTCCAAACTTTTGTAAAATACCCATTTGTGGTCGTTCATTTTGAGCAAGAGGATAAACCGATAAAGGATTTCCGCTCCACCTTTTTCCGGAAGCCCAATAGCTAGCACTTACTTTATTATCACTTAAATATTTTAAAAAAGCTTGCATCACAGTTAACCATCTTGGGTCGGTATCTGGTACGGCAAATTCTCCAACAATTCCTTTTTTATTATTTTCTTTTAGCCAGCTTACAAAAGGCATTATCCTTTTAATCCCTGTACTATCATCTACTTTATTCTGTTCATACGAGTAAATATATTTACCTGTAAAATCTATATCGAAATAACAATGAGCATTATAAATTAATTTATTAGCTGGGTCTTTTAAATTTTTTAAATTATCGCTATATTGATACCAGCTTTCAGCAGCTGCATAATTTTCTCCATCTACAATAATATTGTTTCTCTTATCTGCATCTCTTATTGAATTAATGGCTTGTTGGGCTGTAGTAAACCAATCGAAACCCTGCATTTCATGAGGCTCTGTCATTATTTCAAAGCCATATAAATTTTGACTGCCCGAAAAAGCATTTACCAATCTATTCCAAACGTCTGCAAAATCGTTTCTGCTTACTGTATTACTACCAATTAAATATTCAATTCCATTTTTTTTATACCTGCCATAATTATGCATGCTTAATATCACTTGCATATCTTTATTAGAACACCAAGCGATTACTTTTTTTATTTCTCCTATTTCTTGGTAATCGAGCTCTCCTCCAAGTTCTTTCTGAACCCTTTCCCATCGAAATGGAATAGTTACAGTTTTAAAACCTTTTTTATAAAAATATTCTACTTCTTCTTCTGTTGGGTAGGAATAATGCACATTAAGGCTTCCGGGCATATTGTTTTCACTAAATTCTCCTCCACATAGGTTTATACCTAGCGAAAAACCAACCGATTGAGAGGAAACCGAATTCCCAATTAAAAAAATTAATATAATAATGACTAATCTACCCATAATTAGTTTACGCTCGAACCGTATTAAGTATAACGTAAAAACACCCTAAATATTGAGTAAATTGTCGATATCCGAAAAATAAGGTCGCTTAAACTGCCCAATAGCCGTTTTGAACTAATACAGCCACTGTTTTGTTTTATTTTTGTAACCTAACTTAAGAATCGATAAAACAGCAACTATGATCCAAACAGGCAATCCAATAATCAGCATTTATACTGAAATGACTCCCAACCCAGAAACAATGAAATTTGTTGCAAATAAGCTATTATATCCAGGTAAAAGCATCGATTTTGCCGATGAATCACTAGCTGGTCCATCACCCCTAGCAAAGGAATTATTTAGTTTTCCCTTCATTAAAAGTGTTTTCATTGCTAGCAATTTCATTACTATTACTAAAACAACCGATACCGAAGACTGGCAAGATGTAATTCCAACCATTAAAACATTTTTAAAGGAATTCCTCGAAAATGGTGGAGTAGTGGTAAATGACGAAGAAGTAGCAAAAGTTAAGCAAGAGGCTTCTAATACTGTAAGCGCAGATGATGATGACATAGTAAAAAGAGTTAAGGAGCTTTTAGAAAATTATGTAAAGCCAGCAGTAGAAATGGACGGCGGTGCAATACAATTTAAAAGTTATAATGATGGTATTGTAAATTTAATGCTCCAGGGAAGTTGCAGTGGTTGCCCTTCTTCAATGATTACATTAAAAGCTGGTATTGAGGGGATGATGAAAAGAATGATTCCAGAAGTAAAAGAAGTAGTGGCTGAAGCAGAATAATCATGAATAAATTTGATACTACAATATTCATTAAGAATAATCATGAAGGATTAATTAACTATCTGCGCACTCTTGATGAACAACGTTATTTACTTGCCCCAAATGGAAAATGGTCTGCCGCTGAGCAACTAGATCACTTATTAAAAAGTGTGTCACCAGTTAATTTGGCTTTAACTCTCCCAAAATTTGTATTAAAATGGATGTTTGGAAAATCCAATAGGCCTTCAAGATCTTACGAAGAATTAGTTGAAAAATACAAAGGAAAACTTTTAGCGGGCGGAAAGGCCCCAAAAGCTTTTACACCTAAAAAAATACCATTTGCTCAAAGAGAATTAAGCTTTGATAAATTAGAAAAATTAGCTCTTTCTATTTCAAAAAAAGCCAATAGATATGCTGAGGAAGAACTTGACACCTTAATTTTACCTCATCCATTATTAGGCAAACTCACTTTGCGTGAAATGCTTTATTTTACAGGATACCACTGTATACATCATCAAAATTTGATTGAAGTGGCGATAGCGAATAATGAACAAAACAATTTATAAATTATTGATTGTTTACTGGGATGCTCTATTGGCATCTTCGATTGCATTTGTTTTTATTTTACTTTTTACAAAACATAGTGGAATTGGTGTATCTCCAGATTCGGTTAAGTATTTAAGTGCGGCAAATAATATTGCAACACATTTTTCCTATACTGATTATACCAATACGCCCTTTGTACTTTTCCCTTTGGGGTATCCAATTTTTTTAGCAATTATTCATTTCATTTGTACCGTCACCGTTTTACAAATTTTGCCAATTATTAATGGAATTATTTTTGCCGGAATTATTTTTATAGTTGCCAATATATTACATCAAGTTTCTCCAGAAAATAAAATTGTTAAATGCTTGGTTCTACTACTTACAGCTACGAGCCCAGCATTATTAGAAATATATACAATGGCATGGTCGGAAACTTTATTCATTTTTTTTACATTGCTATTTTTTATATCAATAAGTAAATACTTAGCGCGAAATAGTTTTAAATCTCTTTTAATAGCAGCAACTTTAGCTTCATTTGCATTTTCGGTACGTTACGCAGGTATTACTTGTGTAATAACTGGATGTATGATTATATTAACAAATAGAAGCATTTCGCTATCAAAAAAAACCATTCATTTCTTTTGTTTTAGTATTATAGGCGTTTTATTGCCTTTGATTAATTTAGTTAGAAACATATTGGTTTCTAAAACATATTCGGGTGTAAGACAAAAGTCGGTAACTTCTTTTTTTACTAATCTTATCAATGCTAATGGGGTGATGGAGCTATGGCTTACATCGCCATTTAACTCAACTAAACCGAGTGTTTTTTTATTTCTTATTTTGTTGATGGCAGGCTTAATAATGCTTTTTTATTCATTCAAAAAGAAACAGCTATCTCCATCATTTAACACTATCATTCCGCTATTTTTTCTTGTATATATTGGATTCATACTTGCTATATCAACAGTTTCGAGATTCGAAACGTTGAGTAGTAGGTTATTGTCGCCAAT
>JBKJQV010000077.1:0-8115 GCA_046593815.1 Sediminibacterium sp.
ATCGCATGTTGATCGTTCTATTGTATCTCCTTTAGATTTTGTTTACACCAATATTATTGGTACAGTTAATTTATTAAATGTTGCTAAAACCAAGTGGAGTGCCGATTTAAGCAAACATCGTTTTTATCATATTTCAACTGATGAAGTGTATGGTAGTTTGGGCGAAACTGGTTTGTTTACAGAAACAACTGCTTATGATCCTAACTCTCCCTACTCTGCAAGTAAAGCGGGCTCCGATCATTTTGTAAGAGCTTACCGAGAAACCTATCATATGCAGACAGTAATTTCTAACTGTTCAAATAACTATGGTCCTTATCATTTTCCCGAAAAATTAATTCCTTTATTCATTAATAATATTATGCAAAGCAAGCCTTTGCCTGTTTATGGAGATGGTTTATACACGAGGGATTGGTTATATGTAAAAGATCACGCACTAGCAATTGATTTAATTTTTAATGAAGGTAAAGATGGCGAAACCTACAATATTGGTGGATTTAACGAATGGAAAAATATTGATCTTGTAAAATTACTTTGTACTCAAATGGATGAAAAGTTGGGTAACGAAAAAGGGACTAGCGAAAAGTTAATTACTTATATAAAAGACCGACCAGGCCACGATAGAAGATATGCAATTGATGCTTCTAAAATTAATAAAGAACTTGGTTGGAAGCCAACCGTTACATTTGAGCAAGGATTGAGTGAAACAATTGATTGGTTTTTGAATAACAAAGAATGGTTGCAAAACGTAACAAGCGGTAACTACCAACAGTATTATACTTCAATGTATCAAAATAGATAATTATGCGCATAGAATCTACGCCATTAGAAGGATGTTTTTTAATTCACGATACATTTTTTGGAGATAGCCGCGGTTATTTTTTCGAAAGCTTTAACCGTAAAACATTTTTAGATAAAACTGGATTGGATGTTAATTTTGTGCAAGACAATCAATCTAATTCTCAAAGAGGTGTTTTACGCGGGTTGCATTTTCAACATGGAGAATTTGCACAAGCAAAATTGGTACGAGTTCTAAAAGGAGCTGTATTGGATATTGCTGTTGATTTGAGAAAAGCATCTTCAACATTTGGTCAACATTTTGCTGTTGAATTATCGGAAGAAAGTCATACTCAATTTTTTGTACCACGTGGATTTGCTCATGGTTTTGTAGTGTTGAGTCCTGAAGCAACTTTTTTTTATAAGTGCGATAATTATTACAATAAAGCTGCTGAAGGTGGAATTATTTATAATGATCCAGCAATTGCTATTGATTGGAAAATTAATTCGAGTGAAGTAATCATGTCTGAAAAAGATATTGTGCTCCCTCTTTTAAAAGATATTGTTAGCTCACTTAGATTTTAAAATTTGTAAAATATTTTTTTATGAAAGGAATTATTTTAGCCGGAGGTTCTGGCACTAGATTATACCCTATAACAAAAGGAATTAGTAAACAACTAATGCCTATTTATGATAAGCCAATGATTTATTATCCATTATCGGTATTAATGTTGGCAGGTATTAAAGATGTATTATTTATAACTACTCCACAAGATCAAGAACAGTTTAAAAGATTATTAGGTGATGGTGCTGAAATTGGCTGTAACTTTTCTTATGAAGTTCAACATGATCCAAACGGATTAGCACAGGCTTTTGTGATTGGAGAAAAATTTGTAGGGAATGATAAAGTCTGTTTGATTTTGGGCGATAATATTTTTTATGGAGCAGGATTTAGTAAACTAGTTCAATCATTTAATGATTTAGAAGGCGCAGCTGTTTTTGCCTATGAGGTGAATGATCCTGAGCGTTATGGTGTGGTTGAATTTGATTCCGATAAAAAAGCAATATCAATTGAAGAAAAACCATCCGCCCCAAAATCTAATTATGCTGTACCGGGTTTGTACTTTTACGACAATAGCGTAATTAAAATTGCTAAGAACATTAAACCTTCTCCAAGGGGCGAATATGAAATTACCGATGTAAATAGGGTTTACTTAGAACAAGGGAAGTTACAAGTGGGAATTATGAATAGGGGTACAGCCTGGTTAGATACTGGTACTTTCGATTCTTTTGCAGATGCTTGTGAATTTGTTCGAGTAATTGAAAAACGCCAAAGTCAGAAAGTAGGTTGTATAGAGGAAGTTGCTTTCAGAATGGGCTTTATTGGCGAACAGCAATTGCTGGTTTTGGCGGATAAATACTCAAAAAGTGGGTACGGAGAATACCTTAGACGATTAAAAATGTAAAAAATCGAATTTTTGTTGAACTTTATGTACTTTAAGCTGTTCTATAATGGAACAGCTTTTTTATTGTTAAAATGATGTAAAGTTTATGAACGCATTCACTATAAAAGATTTAGAAAATATTTCTGGCATAAAAGCACATACTATTCGTATTTGGGAGCAGCGTTATTCTTTTTTAAATCCCCAAAGAACAGATACTAATATTCGCTTTTATTCGAATGAAGAATTAAAAATTATTTTAAATATTTCTTTGCTAAATAAATATGGTTTTAAAATATCTCATATCGACAAAATGAGCAGTGATGAGATGAAAGAAAAAATGCTTTCTTTCACTCAAATACAAGCTCAACACGAGCGCCTAGTAAATGAATTAATCGTTACTATGGTTGATATGAATATAGAAGCATTCGAATCAATTTTGGATGGCTTTATTCTATCTAAAGGAATTGAAAAAACCATTATTCAAATCATTTTCCCTTTTTTAGAGAGAATTGGAATTCTCTGGATATCCAATCATATCAATGCTGGACAAGAACATTTGGTTACTAATATAGTTCGTCAAAAATTAATTGTAGGCATAGAAACTACTCAACTTTCTAACAGTAATGGTAAAACAGTTTTAATGTTTTTGCCAGAAGGGGAACACCATGAACTTGGTATTTTATTTACCTATTTTTTGCTTAAAAGCAGAGGCACCAAAGTAATTTATGTTGGAGCGAATGTGCCAATGAAAGATGTTGAGTTTATCGTAAATTTAAAAAAGCCCGATTTTATGTATGCTCACTTAACTTCTATTGCTCATAACTTTAATTTCGAAAAATTCTTATTAAACGCTCATAACAGAATGCCGCATACAGATTTAGTTGTTTCCGGAGCTATAACACAAAGCTATAAAAAGCGAATTCCCCCAAATGTGCACTTTAAAACCTCACTTTCAGAAGTAATGGACTATATAACTAACCTATAATTCTGTTTAATTGTTAAAATATAAAAATTAAACAAAAAATATCGATTGTATTTAAAATTATGTTTAACTTTGGTTTTTAATAAGTTAAACAAAAACCATGACAACTTTTGATTTCAACCAAATTTTGATCAACAACACAGAATTTCTTAAGCCATTTGCATTCACCTTAACGCGTGATAATGAGGCTGCTAAAGACTTATACCAAGAAACGCTGTATCGTGCACTGGCTAATAAAGACAAATACAATGTTGGTACCAATATTAAAGCATGGTTGTATACCATCATGCGTAATATTTTCATCAATAACTACAGAAAAAAATCAAAGCAGAATACCGTTTTTGATAATACTCCAAATGAGTATTTACTCGATCTTAACCAAACTGCAGTTGCCAATGAAGCAATTGCAGGAATCAATTTAAAAGAAGTAAAACAAGCTATACATAATCTACCTGCAATTTTTAAAACCCCATTTTTGTTGTATTTTGACGGCTATAGATACCATGAAATTGCAGAAATGCTAGAAGAACCATTGGGAACTATTAAAAGTAGAATTCACTTTGCTCGTAAATTGCTAAAATCTCATGTACAACGCTTCTAAAAAGAAAGCAATCATTATCGGCAGCGGATTTGCTGGATTATCTGCAGCTTGTTTTATGGCTAAATCTGGTTGGGAAGTAGAAGTTGTAGAAAAACACTCAACTCCAGGCGGCAGGGCCCGACAATTTTCTGAAAATGGTTTTACGTTCGACATGGGCCCCAGTTGGTATTGGATGCCAGATGTGTTTGAACGTTTTTTTAATCAATTCGATAAAAAAGTCTCTGATTATTATCAATTAAAACGACTCGATCCTTCATACAGAGTTTATTGGCAAGACGGACCAATAGATATTCCTGCCAATTACCAATCTTTATTAAATCTATTTGAACATATTGAGTCTGGTAGTGGTAAAATGCTCAATAAATATTTAGAAGAAGCTGCTTTTAAATATGAAGTTGGAGTGAATAAACTAGTATTTAAACCCGGACAATCTTTATTAGAGTTCATCGATTGGGATTTAATAAAAGGAGTGTTTCGATTAGATGTATTCAATTCGATAAAAAGCCATGTAGCAAAGCATTTCAAGCATCCTAAGTTGGTTGAATTGATGGAATTTCCCGTTTTATTTTTAGGTGCATTACCTAAAAATACACCTGCTTTATATAGCTTGATGAACTATGCAGACATAAAAGGAGGCACATGGTATCCTAACGGTGGAATGTATCAAATAGTAAATGGTATGTACCAGCTTGCTTTATCATTGGGTGTTAAATATTATTTTAATCATGATGTGCAACAGATTAATGTTGATAATGGATTGGCACAATCAATTTCTGCAATTAAAAATTCTGAAAATAAGCAGGAAACAGTTGTTTTTAATGCTGATGTAATTATTGCTGGAGCCGATTATCATCATGTAGAAACAAAATTATTGGAGCCTAAAGATCAAAGTTATTCTGCTAAATATTGGGATGAAAGGGTGCTGGCGCCTAGTTCAATTTTATACTATGTAGGATTGAATAAAAGATTAACAGACATCAAGCATCATTCACTTTTTTTTGATACTTCTTTTGATGTTCATGGTAAAGAAATTTACACCACAAAAGAATGGCCAACAGACCCTTTGTTTTATGTGAGTGCAACTTCAGTTTCAGATGATAGAGTTGCGCCAGAAGGTTGCGAAAACCTATTTTTATTGATACCAGTAGCAGCTGGTTTAACCAACGATACAGAAGAATTACGAGATCAATATTTTGATTTAATTATACGAAGAATGGAGAAACAGCTTGGACAATCCATTTTAGATGCTGTGATATATAAAAAATCCTTTGCTGGGTCTGATTTTATCAGTCAATACAACTCTTTTAAAGGAAATGCTTACGGTTTAGCGAACACTTTACTCCAAACTGCTGTTTTAAAGCCATCATGTAGAAGTAAAAAAGTGAAAAACCTATTTTATACTGGCCAATTAACGGTTCCTGGCCCTGGTGTACCACCTAGTTTGATAAGCGGGGAAGTAGTTTCCAAAGAAGTTGTGAAATTGTTTGGGAGCTAGCGCACATTGTATACTTTTATTAAATAATATTATGGTCAATATTTTTCATGAACTGAGTCAAGATTGTAGCAGAATTACTACTGAAAAGTATAGTACTAGCTTTTCGTCTTCAATTCGATTGCTTCATAATGACCTTCGCACGCCTATTTTTAATATATATGGTTTTGTAAGGTTTGCTGATGAAATTGTAGATACATTTCATGAACATGACAAAAAAGTTCTATTATCAGAATTTAAAGAAGCAACTTATTTAGCAATTGAAAGAAAAATTAGCCTCAATCCTATTTTAAATAGTTTTCAGTTAACGGTAAATCAGTTTAAAATTGATTTATCATTAATAGACGCTTTTATGCATAGCATGGAGCTAGACTTAAACAAACGTAATTACAACAGAGCTGAATACGAAGAATATATTTATGGAAGTGCAGAAGTAGTTGGACTAATGTGTTTATTTGTTTTTTGTGAGGGGAATAAAGAAGAATTCGAAAAATTAAAACCATCAGCAAAAAGTCTTGGCTCAGCTTTTCAAAAAGTAAATTTTTTGAGAGATCTTAAAGCCGATTTTGAAGGATTAGAAAGGGTATACTTTCCTCAATGCGATTTTACCAATTTTACTGCCCAGGATAAGGAATTAATTGAACAAGATATTCAGAAAGATTTTGATGATGCCTATGAAGGAATTATTCAATTGCCATTAAAAGCAAGGTTCGGAGTGTATGTTGCTTACAAATATTATCTTTCTCTATTTAAAAAAATTAAAAAAGTTGCTCCACATAAAATACTCAACGAGCGTGTAAGAATTCCTGATTATGGCAAATTTTATATTCTTGCAAAAGCCGGAATTAGAAGTCAGTTGAATCTCTTATAGTTGAATTAAATTAAAATGATAGAGGAAGTAATTCTTGTTGATGAATTAGATAATTCCATTGGAACAATGGAAAAAATAGAAGCACATGAAAAAGCTATATTACATAGGGCTTTCAGCGTTTTTATTTTTAATAATAATGGAGAAATGCTATTGCAGCAAAGAGCTATAAACAAATACCATAGCGGCGGGTTATGGACCAATACCTGTTGCAGTCATCCTAAACCAAATGAACAAACGATTGTAGCTGCTGCAAGACGTTTGAAAGAAGAAATGGGCTTTGAAACTGATTTGGTTAAAGTATTTGATTTTATTTATAGAGCTCCCTTTTCGAATGGTTTAACTGAATACGAGTTTGATCATGTATTTATTGGTTTATACAATGGAACTATAATGCCTAATAAAGATGAAGTGGGCAATTATGAATATATTTCTTTAGAAAATATAGCACATCAATTACTGAATGAACCATCCAAATTTACCGAATGGTTTAAAATTGCCTTTCCTAAAGTAAAAGAGTATTGGGCTCTTCATAAAATTCTTACTGATGAGTAATCAGTTGCCATTGCCAAACAAAAAAGCAATGATTATTGGTGCTGGTATTGCTGGCATTGCCGCAGCTATTCGATTGAAATTAGTAGGATTTGAAGTAGAAGTATTTGAACAGAATAGCTACCCCGGTGGAAAATTAACTAGTTTTAAATTGGGCGATTATCATTTTGATGCTGGTCCGAGTTTGTTTACCCAGCCAGAAAATGTTAAAGAACTATTTGATTTAGCTGGTGAAGAAATGGCTACATATTTTGAATATCAACAATTAGCTATTTCCTGTAATTATTTTTATGAAGATGGAACTCGAGTAAGAGCATTTGCCGATAGTACTGCTTTTGCAAAAGAGTTGGAAGATCAGTTGGGAGAACCATCAACAAATACAATTAAATTTCTACAACAATCAGCTACTATATATAATCATATTGGTAGTTTATTTCTCAATAACTCTTTACATAAAACTGCAACACTATTTAAAAAAGGAGTTTGGAATGCAATTAAATATACAAAGTGGAAGTATTTATTTAAGTCGATGCACCAATTGCATGAGCAACAATTTGTAACACCAAAAACGGTGCAGTTATTTAATAGGTATGCTACATATAATGGAAGTAATCCGTATAAAGCACCTTCTATGTTAACAATGATTCCTCATTTAGAACATAATCAAGGTAGTTATTATCCAAAGGGTGGAATGGTAAATATTACAAAAGCATTATACAATCTTGCATTATCGAAAGGAGTAGTCTTTCATTTTAATGCAAAGGTTGATCGCATTATACAAAATGGCAATAGCGTTAATGGAATTGTAGTTGACGGAATAAATAAGATGGCAGATTGTGTGGTGAGTAATATGGATGTTTATTTTACTTACAAATATTTATTAACAAATTCATACACTGCTTCAAAGCTTTTAAAGCAAGAACGAAGCAGTAGTGCATACGTTTTTTATTGGGGTATCAAACAAAATTTTGAACAACTTTCGTTGCATAATATTTTCTTTACTGCAAATTATAAGGAAGAATTTGAGCATCTTTTTAAAAAAGGAGATGCGTATATTGATCCTACAATTTATATTAATATTACTTCTAAATGTGAACCAGGAATACAAGCACCTGAAGGAAAAGAGAATTGGTTTGTGATGGTAAATGCTCCAGCAAATAATGGTCAAGATTGGGATGCTATAGGCAAAGTTTATAGGATAGCAATAATTAATAAATTAAATAGAATGCTTGGAGTTGATATAGAACCATTAATAGAAGTTGAACAAGTTTTAACGCCACTGAGTATTGAGAATAAGACATCTTCTTTTATGGGATCTTTATACGGCACAAGCTCTAATAGTAAAATGGCAGCATTTTTACGACACCCTAATTTTGGCAAAAACAATAAGGGATTATATTT
>JBKJQV010000114.1:0-4034 GCA_046593815.1 Sediminibacterium sp.
GAATTTCGGTTTAATATTTTGCGTTGGATAGGAGGAGCTACTTTTGGATCAACAGGTATTGTTGGTGAATCATTATCAAGTTACGAAACTAGAGATCTAAAGTATTCTGGGGGCGCAGGTCTTAGATTCCTCGTAAATAAAAAAAATAGAATGATTTTAAGGGTAGATTATGCGCTAAGCAATTCTTATGGAACTGCTTACTATATTAGATTAAATGAGGCATTTTAATCCATTCATGTAATAAGATTACTATATTCATGCTCCAAAATTTTGAGTATGAAAAAATTGCTTCTCTGTTTTATTTCTTTTGCATTATTTACTTGTATTAATGCCCAAACTAAAGTTTTTGACCAAGCTGATTTATTGGCCAATAAATTACCCAAAAATTTCAGAAATTCTATGCTGATTTTTTTTGTTAAGTGGTTAGATGATGAACGGGTAATTCTAAATCAAAAAATTCATCCTGATTCTGCTTCTAAAAACTATGTAATGGAAGTTAAAACAGGTAATTTGGTAGAAGCTACAACTGAACAAATGAAAGGTGCAATTCCACCAACAAAATCTGTTTCTGTTAAAAACAATGATCTGTATTATACTAATGGAGCAATTGTAAAGCGAATAACTTTTGATAAGGAAGAAGAGAAAAATCCAATTTTTTCTCCAGATAGTAATTATATAGCTTACACTAAGGGCAATGATTTATATTCATACAATTTAAATATCGATAAAGAAAATCGCTTAACCAATGATGGAACTAGTACTACACTAAATGGTTTTGCAAGCTGGGTTTACTACGAAGAAATTTTTGGTAGAAGTACTCGCTACAGAGCATTCTGGTGGAACCCAAATAGTAAGCAATTGGCTTATATGCATTTTGATGAAAGCATGGTCCCTATGTTTCCTATTTATAATAGTGAAGGTCAACATGGTTTTATAGAAGAAACACGTTATCCTAAACCAGGGGATAAAAATCCAGAAGTTAAAGTTGGTTTTGTAAACGTTGATGGTGGTAATACTACTTGGGCCGATTTTAATGACAAAGACGATCAGTATTTTGGATGGCCAATTTGGCGAGCAGATGGAAGTAGCTTATTGGTACAGTGGATTAATCGCGGACAAGATCATTTAAAAATTTATGATGTTAGTCCTACTAAAGGTTCCAAAAAAATCATGTATGAAGAAGTACAAAAAACATGGGTCGATTTAGAAGATGGAGCAGGAGGAAGAATTAAATTTTTACAATCAAAACCGGCATTTATTTTAGAGAGTGATAAAACAGGATGGAATCATTTGTATTTACATAATAATGACGGCACCTTAATAAATCCTATAACTTTTGGAAACTATACCGTTTTAAGTGTTGATTTGATAGATGAAAAAAATGGATTGATTTATTTTACAGCAAGAGGAAGGGAAAACTCTGCGCGCCGAGATTTATATTCTGTAAAAATGAATGGTACAGAATTAAAGCGATTAACATTTGGAGAGTTTAATCACTCTCAAACAAAATTATCTCCAGGAGGGAAATATTTTATTACAACTTATAATAATACAAATACTCCAACAAAAACTGCTTTGGTAGATAATAAAGGAAAGTTGGTAATGGAATTGAGTGATATGAAAGGATCAGAAATGAATCAGTATGATATTGCTAAAACTGAATTAATTAGAATTAAAAGTGATGACGGATTATTTGAATTACCAGCTTTAGTTACATGGCCAACAAATATGGATCCCAATAAAAAATATCCAATGTTGGTGAGTATTTATGGTGGCCCCAATGCAGGAACCGTTATGGATGGTTGGAATTGGTCGGCCGAGCGTCAGTTTTATGCACAGGAAGGAATGATTCAAGTTGCTTTTGATCATAGAGCAAGTGGTCATTTTGGAAAAGCTGGTGTTAATTACATGCACCGTAATTTAGGATTCTGGGAAATGACAGATTATATGACTATGGCAAAATGGTTTATTGCAAATGGTCAAGCCGATCCAACAAAAATAGCAATTACTGGATTCAGTTATGGAGGTTATATGAGTTGTTTTGCCTTAACTTTTGGATCATCTGTGTTTACGCATGCAATGGCAGGTGGAAGTGTTGTAGATTGGCAATTATATGATAGTCACTATACCGAAAAATTCATGGATACTCCTGCTGAAAATCCCGAAGGATATAAAAGCAGTAGCGTTTTAACGCAAGTTGACAAGTTTAAAGGTGTATTACAATTAGTTCATGGAACAATGGATGATAATGTACATATGCAAAATAGTATTCAATTATTATCTGCCTTAGAAGATAAAGGTAAAGACGTTGAGTTTATGTTGTACCCTGGGGGTCGACATGGATGGAGAGGCTTAAAAGGGAATCACTTTAGTAATTTAAAAACTAAGTTTATTTATAAATACTTATTAGAAAAGCCAGTACCTAAAGCAATTTTAAAATAGTATTCATTCTAAATTCAAAGCCACTCTGAACAAATGGGTGGCTTTTTTATTATATTAAAATATGCAATTCAACTATAACTGGCGAAGTAGCCTTTTGCTTATATTTTTTGTTCACGGACTTGTTTATGCTTTTTTACTATTTAGAAAAGGTATAAAGAATGATTCGCCAAGTGATAAATGGCTTGGATTTTTTTTAGTTTTATGTATTTTATATATCTGCCCATGGATGCTGGGTTATGCAGGATGGTATAATGGAACACAATGTATGGATTGTAGAAACTTTATGTTCTACATGCCTATGACCCATCCGTTATTAATGGCGCCAGTAATTTATTTTTATATAAAAAGTTTATTAAACCCTTCTTTTCAGTTTCAAAAAAAAGACTATCTACATTTCGTTCCTGGAACACTTTATATTTTATGGAATATAGTAGTAGCACTAGTTGATAGGATTATTGTAAAAGATTATTATTTAATGGATGGCAAGAATGATCCAGATTTTCAGAGCTGGTACATTGCAGTAGGATTAATTAGCTTGCTCTGCTATTTATTATTGAGTTATCAATATTATATTAAGTATAGAGCATTCATTGTTCAGGAATTATCTTTTGCAGATACAATACAATTTAAATGGGTTCGTAATTTCCTAATTGCTTGCTTTATTTATTTTTTCTCAACCTTATTATTAGATCTAATCAACGTTTTTGGTTTTAATGTTGATTATACAACCACATGGTGGTATTATTTACTTTTTGCATTATTGTTTTATTATATAGCTATTACCGGATACGCAACTTCAATTGAACGGAAAAAGAAGTTTGAACTTGATTTTTTAAGGTATTCGATGCCAGCTCTATTAAACGGGCCAACTGAACTAGAAGATGCGACTTTTGAAGTTGTTTCAGATGAAAATGAGCCAATAAATAAAAATGTTGACTTTCAGTTTTCAGTTTGGAAGACAAAAATTCTCGATATAGTTGAACAAAATCATTTGTATAGAGATCCCGAACTTACTTTAACGGATTTGGCCAATCAATTGGGTACCAATGCATCTTTATTATCAAAAGTAATTAACCGAAGTTTTAATTTGAATTTTAATGATTTCATCAATAAATATCGGGTAATAGAAGTAAAAGAGAAATTGGCAGATATTTCAAATAGCCATCTGACTATAATGAGTTTAGCCTATGATGCTGGGTTTAATAGTAAAGCAACCTTTAATCGGGCTTTTAAAAAGCATACTGGTGAGAATCCAAGTAAGTATCAAATTAGGTAATAAAGTTTTTTAACTGATTGATTATCAATTATTCATGATTTGATACTATCATTTTATGCCTCAAATAATGATTTGAGGCGGCATTCGATTGAATGGAGGGCAATTTGCATCCATAATTAATCAAAATGAAAAAAACACTTCTTTACGTATTCAACATTTTAAGTATCAGTGGAATTGCCCAGATACCCAGTCATAATGATACAATCAATTCAAAAACTATTACAAGTGTTACAGTTACATCTTCTAAACCAGTAATTCAAGTTTTGGTTGATAAAACTGTTTTGAATGTTTCGGTTATGCCAAATATTGCAGGATT
>JBKJQV010000054.1:0-8494 GCA_046593815.1 Sediminibacterium sp.
TAGTAAGAGAAATACTATCGTCATCAATGCAAAGCACTTTATTAATCATAAGCCATTGGAATTCAGGAAAGGATATTAAAACGATTAAAATTAATACAAATTACCCACAAAATACTACCGTTTGTAAAAGTTTTAAAAATTAATCTTTCAGGTACATAACTTACCTACGCTTAGCTTTCTCCCAAAGCACCGACTGTTCTTTAAAAAGATATCTAACCATTCCTATAATAACCGCATAATTCATTAAACAGAAATAGTATGGTATAAAAAATACTTTTACTTTCATTTCACGCTTTTCTAACACCCAACCTAAAATTGCAGCAATATAAATGCCCACTTGTAAAAGCATCATTGCTCCATAAATAGAAACAAAACCTATTTGAAATACTAAATATATATTAATGAAGAAAGCTATAATCATTAAATAAGGAGTTACTACCCATCTTAAAATTCGATGGCTGATATATTGAAATGAAAGAATTGGGTTTTTAAAAGGTAGGAGTAATTTTTTTAGTCTTATTGTAGATTGAATTCCTCCCGCAGCAATTCTGATTTTCCGTTTTAGCTCTTCACTAGTGTTTGAAGAAGCTTTCTCTAAAGCATATGCTTCTGGTTCATATACAATCTTAAACCCTTTCAATGCAATATGCATCGAAATCATAAAATCATCTAAAATAGTATCTGTTTCAACTGGTTCATATAAGTTTGTTCTAATGCTAAACAATTCCCCAGCAGCTCCAACAACTGAATATAATTCAGAATCCCACTTTTTTAATTTTGACTCGTATTTCCAATAAAAGCCTTCCCCAGCTGTAGCATCTGAACTTGCTTCAATAAGTACCCTTTTTTCTCCCGCAATAGCTCCTACTTTTTGATCTTTATAATGCCTACATATTTTTAGCAATGCTTTATTATTAACCAATGTATTTGCATCAGTAAAAACAACTATTTCAGATGTTACTTCAAGCATTGCTCTATGAACTGCTGCAATTTTGCCACTTCTACCCTCAATATACATACCCTTAATGTTTGGGTATTTTGCTACAATCATTGGTGTTTCATCTGTAGACCCATCTGTAATAAAAATATAATTAATCTTATCTTTAGGATAATCTAATTCTAATGTATTTATAATTTTTTCTTCAATGCAATAGGCTTCATTATAGGCAGCAACTATAACTGTTAAAGAAGGTGTATAAAGCTCATAGGTTTCATTTTTGGGATATCCTAACTGCTTAATTTTTAATAGTATGTACAATAGCACCCCATACCCAACATATGTGTAAGCAATAAAGAAAACAGCAATCCAAAAAATAACAGTCATAGTGAATTATTAAGGTAGATAGCCTAAAAAATTACTGTTTACGGAATTCGTAAAATTCCAATAAATAGCTCTAATCAATTGCTTAGAATAACTAAAGTTGTTCTCTTTTAGGTAAGTTAACATATTTCTAGGAGTAACAAAAAGTATAAAATAAAATAAAAAAAATAATTTAGGGAAGAAAGAAGCATTTCTCCTAATAAATAAGATTCTATTTCTATTCATAAAATATTCTTTCAATGCACTTTTTTTCCCTACTGAAATAGACTCTTTATGATAAATACTTGCATTGGTATTGATCCAAATTTCGAAACCAGCATTTTTGGCTCTATCACACCAATCTAACTCTTCATAATAAAGGAAAAAATTTTCAGCCATTAACCCCACTTTATTTATAACAGCTCTTTTAACCATCATAGCTGCCCCATGTGCAAAACTAGTTTTACCAATGATAGAATTATATTGACCATTATCTATTTCAAACTGCCCAATACAACTATTTCTTGCAGTATAATAATTCATTTCTGTATAGCCTACATATTGCAAAACACTTGGTTGATCAAAATAGAGTAACTTAGGAGAAATAATACCAACATCATTATTCTCTATTAATGTTTGAACCAAGATGTCAATTAAATTGGGTGTAAATATGGTATCGTTATTTACTAAAAATAAAAAATTACCTGTGGCTGCCTGAATTCCTAAATTATTACCACCAGCAAAACCTAGGTTTTTTTCAGATCTAATAAAAGTATATTTTGGATATTTTGCTTCCCAATAAGGTATTGAATTAATATCACTACCATTATCTACCACAATTATCTCAATTTCAGAATATGTATTATACTTAATAATAGAATTAAGCAAATCATCTGTAACTTGACTTTGATTGTAGTTTACTGTAATAATGGAAACTTTATTCATTTATTTAATAATTCAAATAAGTGTTGTAATTTATTTAAATTAGCGGATAAAGAAAAAAAACTATTGAAAATGGGGATGGATCGAGATGATTTTACTGAAATAAACAAGTCTTTTGATCAATTTATTAAAGAATTGCAAAAGCAGCCAATTCCTGAAAATAAAATCGTTGAGCTATCAAATATATTTCACAAAGCCATAAGGAAAAAATTTAACCAACTAAATGACGAAAAAAACGATCAAATAATACCTTTAATTAACTTAAACCTGCTCAAAAGGGAGCGAAAGATTTTTGCAAAATCTAATTTGCAAAACAAAGCTCGGATATGGACTGAAGTTTTATTACTTTCTTCAGTAGGTATATTATTTATAACCATAGGATTTATTTTAATTATAACGCCAGCTTCAGCAGAGTTTGAAATTGCTACAATATTTTACTTCAATGAAAATGATGGACTTACAGTAATGGACATGTTTGCCTTAGTGCTAATATTTGCAGGCATATTTTTCTTTATAAGGGCATTTATAGAAAGAGAAAAAACGTAAATTTAGGAATTTCGTTTTTCATCAATCAAATCTAGAATTTTAGCATCTACATTAACATCAAATTTTCTAGCAAAATATTGATTTGATTCCGATAAATCTTTATAATCTTCTAACTTAAAAGTTTTCGGATTTTTGTTTCCCTCCGACCAATCAATAAATCGCAAATTATTATTAACAATATCATCTTTATAAATAGAGTTAAATAAAATTGTTTGAAATACAAACTCATCAGGTGCCCATGTAAGTTTAAAAAAACGAACGTACTGTGGTCGATTGGCGATTGTAGCAACTATATACTCTATATGTTTTTTAGAAATTGTAAACCACTGTGATCTACCTACTATGGTCATATTTCCTGGCATTCTTCTTTGGGGTAATATAAAGTTGATGAGATTTTGAATTTGGTATTTTCCTTTAAACCGATAATTTGTTAAATGATATTGAGATACCCTACTTTTAGCTTCCGTCCATTCTGTATTTACATCTAAACAGTGCATAAAAGCTTTACCAGGATGTGTATTCAAAAAATTATGAAATGAAATTATAGGTTTAAGTAAATAATCTTGGGCGCTTAATAAATTTAAATAATCGAAATCGCTGACATCAGATAAAATTTCTTTGAAACTATTAACTGTAGCTTCCACCATTGAATAAGCAGCCCAATATACTTTTACTCTTTTATTTACAAATCGAATATTTTTATGATTTGCAAAACAAGTTTTAAATTCACTTATATCATATTTAAGATCAACGTGTATATAAACTAAATCATCCTCATATTTCAATAAATCAATAAACCTTACTAAATTATTTGGTGAAGGATAATTATGTGCCATTATTAGATGTACAATCATTTAAAATTAAATTGAGTTTTAATAAATTTTCTATAGTACACTCTAATTTGAATAAAACCGAATATAAAAATATTTGTAAACTTAAAAGGAATAAATTTATTTAAGTGATAATAACCAAATACCATCCCGATTATTAACGGAAATAATGTACTTAATGCTACCCCATAGAGATTCCCAAAAATATGAATTCCAATAAAGTCTCCAGTAACATTTAGAATCAGCATTAATATTACCTTAATAAAATTAATTTTAGGTTGATGAATTATATCAAGACTAACACCAATAAATCGATCAATCGGATAAAAAACTGCCAGTACCATCATTATTCTATAAACATTGGCAGCTTCTGAATTTATATACTTACCACCTCCTAATAAGCTAACAGCAATATCAGCAAATAAAACTCCGCCAATTGCTAGTGGTATAAAAGCAAAAAAAAGTGCTCCAGCATACTTTTGTAATATATATACTACTTCTTTTAAATTATTGCTATTAAAGGCTTTTGCCATTGAGGACATCCCAGTAGAAACTGTACTTCTAATAGGTATTTCTATAAGTTCCAATAACCTTATTGGTATATTATAAATTGCCAAAGCTGCTGGCCCTAACAAAAATGTAATTATAAAAGTATCAGAACTACGAAGCAAATTAGCGCTCATAGTGGTACCAACGCTAAACTTTCCAAAATGGTATATCTCCAATATACAATGCTTAGTTCTTTTAAAAAAAGTTCCAATATGCGTCCATTTACAAACAAGTACAACAACACTTACCAAAACATTAATCGAAAAATTGACCAATAATAAATGGTTAAGATTTAATTGCTTAAATAAAATTAAAAGTAATACACAAATAATGAATGATCCTTGAGAAAGTACTCGTAAAAATAATAAGCGGTCGAACCTTTGGTCAGCTTGTAAAATCCAAGATGCTATGTTAGATGGTAGTGTTGCTAAAAAAGTAAGCCCAAACCATTGAATTGTTAAAATAAAAGCAGGATTATTAAAATAATTATAAAAAGGCAAAATGGCAATATTAGCCAAAATGAGGATTCCAGTAATACAAAATGCCAAAAACCAAATAGATCCAATTACTTCATTTGCTCTTTTTTCCTCAGCACCAGTATAAAATGTAATTAAAGCAATTTGTAAAAAACCAGTTCTAAAAGTATCAAGTAATACAAATAAAGTTTGAAAGAAAAACCAATATCCTATATCTTCTTTAGCCATAGACCGAAAAAGAATTGCAATAGTGATCATCGACAAAACAGACATTGAAATGTTTCCGATAAAAGAAAGAAAATGCTTGTTTTTTAATTTTTCATATATAGTTTCAATCACCATTCAATCAAAGTTATTTAGAGGCCATTAATAAAGTTTATCATAAATTCTGACCATTTTTTTCGAAATCTTCAATATGACTATACATTTTTAAAACATTTTCTTCCCATGAATGTGTTGATGCAAAAGCCTTCCTGCCTTCTATTAAATCACTAGTATTCTCATTGAGAGCCTTATTTATTAGCATAACAAAATCTTCTGTGGTTTCGCCTAGATAAGTATATTCACTAAATACTTCTTCCATAAATGGGGTTTTAGTTGCTACAACTGATTTTCCCATAGCCAAATATTCATCTATTTTTCTCGGATAATTTCCAATAGTTACTTCATTAAGTATTTGCGGATTCAAACACACATCAAAAGAATTAATATATTTTGGCAATTCACTAGGTAGTTTAGATCCTAAGAAAAAAACATTACTTATTTGATGTAATTCACTTTTTTCAAATGCTTCATCTTCTGGGCCAACTAAAACTATACTCCAATCTGGTTTACTCTTAGCAATTCCAACTAAAATCGAAATATTTAAACGAAATCCAATCAGAGCACCAACATAACCAATAATTGGATTATTTAAGGGCTGTATATCACCCGGAATTATTAGTTCATTTAGATTAGAAAATTCATCAATATCGCAACCTTGACCAACATTATAAGATTTAGGATTATACTGTTTACAATAATTAGCCATATATGAAGAATTAGCCAAACAAATATTGCTCTTGGCAATCAACTCTGGTTCCAATTTTTCTCCATGTTTTTTCCAATAATCTACTGAAAGCATATAATCCCTAGAATAGTAAATACTTGTTGTAGGTTTAAGCATTTCCTTCAAATAAAAACTCTTGAAAATATCATTATCATTAAATAAAATATAGTTGGTAAAATTTAAGATCTTGACCGCCTCCAAAATACTTTTAGCAAATTTTTTATTATTCAAATGATTAAAAAACTCAAATATCCGTTGGTTGTTAATCCAATTAATCGACTCAACCATTCTATTTGGATAAAGATTCCATAAATTATTTTCTATTACTACAAGCCCATTTTCATTCCTCTTTATTAATTTAATTCTCTTTTGAATACTAGGGTCATTATTTTTTTTTATTGCAGATATTCTATCAAGTGGAGAATTAACATATAAAACGCGATTATTTTTACTGAATTCTATTGCAATATTTTTACAGTTACTTCCAATTTCTACATCCCAAGGCTGCTGTCCCACAATTATTATATCTCTTCCCTTTATCATATTGCTAATTTATTTAAGTTAATATCATTTTGTTGCTGATCATCAATTCTTTTGACCACTACAATTAGTGCAGTAACGAGATAAAAATAAACATTGGATGGAAATTGTACAATTGCTTCTTGAGGGTAGTTTCCAATATTAAATGCAAATATAATTAATACCATAGAAAGGCTATATGACTTAAGGGTGGGATCTTTTACTGCATAATAATTGATAATACCTAGCCTGAGAATTGTAAACATCAAAATACAAAAAAGCAAAAGGCCAATCCAACCCATTTCCACAGCTACTCTAACATACCCACTGTCTGGCGGAAAATTTGCTAAAAAAGACTGAGGGGCGAACCTATGTCCCCAAGTACCAGTTGCTCCTAAGCCACCTCCCATAGGATGAGAAAGTATATAAGGCTGAATTCGTTTTTGATTGATTTTTCTGACATTAAAGGAGGCATCTTCAGAAGGATTGAAGGCAGATTGAAAACGTTTTAAAGCTTGGTTTGAAGTGGGCATATAAATTAATATGGCCATTAAACACCCTCCGATAATACTCATAAAAAATACCTTCTTATTAAATCGTAAGATTGCAAACATCATCATAGCTGCTGGTGGCAATACATAAGCACCTCTTGTACCAGAATAAAGCATAGAAAACAAACATGTTGCTGCACAAATTCCTAATAAAAATTTTTTATACATCTTTAATGGACCTGTCATTAAACCAAAACATAGCAAACTACTTACTACCATATTATATGAAAAGGCAACAGGGTCTGTGAATATGGAAAACTTTCTCCATTGCCCACCAATAAATAACAGTTGTTTAATATTTGGATCAGAATTCAAGTACCTTTCTTCAAAATCAGTGAAGCCAATAAATTGCTGTTTTAGTCCATATAATGCAGCTAAAAACGATAATACTAACCACATTTTTAAAATTACTACAACTAACTCTTTGGTACGAATATTATAGATAAAAATAAAGTACATCAACATGATAACCGCAACTGTTCGCACGGTATATACCCATGCTAAGCGAGATTCAGCGGCAGGATTAATCACTTCTAAAAAATTATAAATAATCCAAACAATTACAACTACACTTATAGGCCCTTTAAATATACTCCATTCTTTTTTTCTTTTTTTTTGAATAAACAAACTTAAAATAAAAAGTACAATCATGCCATCCATTACAGTCCCCAAAGGAAAATCAACTCCTAATTTACCAACATACATTATTACGTAAGCCAAGAATAAATAAAATAGAATTCCAAATTTTGGGTACACTACTAAACAAAATATAAGAGGTAGTCCTATTAAAATCAGTAAAATAAATACACCTGACAAGAAACCATATTTGACTAAAATAAAAGAAAATAATATCGAAATAACCAATAAAAAAACAAAACCTGCAATACCACCTAACTGATCTTTTAAAAATAATTTCGACAAGAACTCCATAAAATGAAATTTTTTATTTAGGTTCTTACCACTTGTAGAAATATGAAACTGCTCATCCATTATAAAAACAATAGTTTAATAAAAAAATAGAACACACTTACAAACGAAAAAAGCAATGCAGCATTTTTTGTTTTTTTTTCAAACAAATTTTGCTCATATTCAGTTTGCTCTTCATTTGTTCTTTTCGGTATAGTTGAATCTACTCTCAATTGGTAGTTTTAATTAGTAAAATTAATTCAAGTGGGATAAAAAAATAATCAATTGATTTTTTACCATTGTGTGGAACTAATTCGCCATCAATGTGCACTTTTGTTTCATATCCTAAAGATTCCATGAGTAAAATACAATCATTTTTTCTTTCATTATCCCAAAGTTCAGCAAAAACAATTGGCTTATGTTGTAATAACATCTTTTTAGCTCCTTTAAGCACATATATTTCATAGTTTTCAACATCAATTTTAATAGCAGCAACTTTATTCGAGCCTATCTCAGGCAGTAAGCTATCTAATGCTATAACCGAACCCTTTTCAAAATTTAAATTCAATTTTGTTTCATCGGCTTCAAAAACGTAGCTCAATCCATGTTTTTTTGCCCCATTTTCGATAGGCGTAATTAATTCTACAATGCCTTCATGTTCACCTATAGCAATATTCTTAGTTTTAACATTGGTAATGGAAAAGCGCTTTAATACTTTAAGAATGGTTTTAAAATTAGCTTTTATCATTTGAGCCTATAAAAGCTAATTTTAAAACCATTCTTAAAGTATTAAAGCGCTTTTCCATTTCCAATGTTAAAACTAAGAA
>JBKJQV010000244.1:0-2718 GCA_046593815.1 Sediminibacterium sp.
GTTCAACAACTGCATCTGTTCGTTCACTAAATCCAACTTGATTGGTATATTCTTCAACTTTTTCAATGCTACCTATAGCTTCTAAATTGGTTACTATTTTTTTGCGTACTTCAAATCTATCTTCTCCAATATACAACTGAGCTGCAGCGCTCATTGTACCGTCATCATTCATTGTATCAAAAATCTCTAAATTGTATTTTTGTCCTAGTTGATAATCGTTCATGTCATGCGCTGGAGTTACTTTTAAAGCGCCGGTGCCAAAATCAAGTGTTACATATTCATCAGGAATAATTTTAATTTTTCGGTTGATTAATGGCACATAAGCAAACTTGCCATGTAAATGTTTGTAACGTTCATCATTAGGGTTAACACAAATAGCGGCATCTCCTAAAATGGTCTCTGGGCGAACTGTTGCAATGGTGATATAATCTTGTGTATCAACTAATAAATATTTTATATAGTAGAGTTTACTCTGCACTTCTTTATAAATCACTTCTTCATCACTTAATGCAGTTTTGGCTTTAACGTCCCAATTAATCATTCGCTTTCCGCGATAAATATGTCCTTTTTTATACAGGTCTATAAACACACTTATTACTGCATCATAATAATCGGGGTCCATAGTAAATGAAGTACGATCCCAATCTAAACTACAGCCCATTTTTCGAAGCTGCTGCAATATAATCCCCCCATATTTTTCTTTCCATTCCCATGCATAGTCTAAAAATTCTGCTCTCGATAAAGATGATTTTGCTATACCTCTTTCGCGTAACATTGCTACCACTTTAGCTTCTGTAGCTATAGATGCATGATCGGTACCGGGCACCCAGCATGCATTCTTGCCTTGCATTCTCGCTCTACGAATTAATATATCTTGAATGGTATTATTTAAGCAATGCCCCATATGTAAAACTCCAGTTACATTGGGTGGAGGAATTACAACAGTATAAGGTTCTCGATCGTCTGGCTTACTCGAAAAATAATTTTTTGATAGCCAATGTTCATACCATTTTGATTCAATTGGAGTAGGTTGGTAATTTTTGCTTAGTTCCATATTTTTCACAGTAAGCCCAAATTGTAGCTTTTAATTGATTAAGGTGTAAAATTAAGGAATCGAAGGCGATTACTGCGTAGCAATCAATTCAGACTTGTCTGCTATGATTTCTGTAATACTAGGAGATTTAATCATTTTACCTAAGGTTTGTATTGGGTTACAAACTTTTATATCGGTATCGATGTTGAATTGACTTACCTCTTCACGTACAGTATTACTTATATATCTGACTGCTTTATCGTGTGCATTACAGGATATTAAATAAGATGCAGCAACCATCAAAGCAATAATTGGGACTATACAAGATCTATTTTGATAATATAGTGTCATTTAAGGTAATAAACGATTAGAAACGATAATTGTTACAACTTCCTATAAATATTTGTAGCCAATTTGTTAAAATTATTACAGTCTTGCCTCATTATTTTCTCCCTATCCATTCTAAATAAGAAATCATTGCAACTAAGGCAAACAAAATAGCAACAATAATGGCATTCCTAGTTTTTTCACTTAAGTGAAACTCAGTTTTGATTTTTTCCATGCCATTGAGGGGTTTGGCTTAAAAAATGGTTTGTAAAGGCAAATCGTTATTTTCGATCTTTGTAGCAACAAGATATTACATTTTTTTAATTAAATCAATACCATTTATCAATTATTTTCATGCAATTTGCTATCGTTGATATAGAAACTACAGGAGGATTTCCTTCACAGCATGGTATAACTGAAATTGCTATTGTGTACCATAATGGCAAAGAAATTGAAGGGAAATACGAAACATTGGTTAATCCTAATCAACCAATTCCGCCTTTTATTGTAGGAATGACCGGCATTACCAACGCAATGGCTGCATCTGCCCCTCAATTTAATGAAGTAGCTGAAAAAATTTACAATCTCTTAAAAAACAGAATTTTTGTAGCCCATAATGTAAACTTCGATTACTCTTTTGTTAAGCATCATTTACAACTTGCAGGTTTCGATTTAAATGTTCCCAAACTATGCACAATCAGATTGAGTAGAAAAGTGTTTCCTAGTTTTAAGAAACATGGATTGGGGCATTTAACTCATGAGCTGGGTATCCAAATTGAAAATCGACACCGGGCAGGTGGGGATGCTTATGCAACAGCACAAGTACTTGATATTGTTTTACAGAATAACGGAATTAAAGTAATAAAAGAAATGCTCACAAAGGAAAACAAAGACTATTTGTTGCCTCCTAATTTGTCTAAATATTTTGTTACTCGATTGCCTACTAATGCTGGGATTTATTATTTTTATAATAAAGTGGGGAAGGTGATTTATGTTGGTAAGGCAAAGAACATAAAAAAAAGAGTAGTAAGTCATTTTACAGGCTTAGACATAAGCAAAAAGCGACAAGATTTTTTGCGTGAAATATATGAAATAAGCCATGTTGATTGTCCAACAGAATTCATCGCTTCCTTACTTGAAAGTATTGAAATAAAACGCTTGTGGCCAATTTACAATAAAAGCCAAAAAAGGTATGAGCAACTTTGGGGTATATATGTTTTTGAAGATAATAAAGGTTATTTAAGATTAGCTATTGATAAAAAACATAAACATACTCAACCAATTATTTCATTTCCGTTATTGGTAGATGCTCATAGAGAATTATGGAAGTTGGTACGCACTCATGAACTTCATCCTAC
>JBKJQV010000083.1:0-2601 GCA_046593815.1 Sediminibacterium sp.
GAGCAAGGCAAAGGCAACGAAAGCATGCAAACCACTGAAGAAATGTTCCAGTTTATTTTTACTTACATGCCGTATAAGAACGGGGATGAGAGGATATCTTTACAAAATAACTAAAGCATCCTCCATTTGCCCTCTTACATTTTACCTTAATCACATGCCTTATTAGGAGGAGGATGGGAAAATAAGTTTGAAGTAAGAAATCCTTAAGCAGCAAATGTTCTAAGGCGATAGCGTCATCGAGAAAGCGTGGTAGAGAGTCACCCCGAGTTACGCCGTTTTAATGACGCATAACTTACTGTCCACTGTTTTTATTGAAATTATGGGATAATTTATTATTTAAAAGTAAAGAATCCATAATTGATAAAATATTTTCTTTATGTACTCTTGTTCCGGAATAACTCAAATGATCACCATCAAAATAAAGAGCTTCATTGCCTAAAGAAATTTTTACTTTGTTGTCGTTTATCATATACTTATTTACATCATAAATAGTGACATTGGAATATTTTAATACAAGTGATTTAATAAATTCATTATTTTGTGAAACAACCGGGTTATATGCATCAATGAAATTATATCCTTTAACGGGATTTAATCCCAGATAAGTAAAATATTGATTTGCGTTTTTATCCTCCATGAACTCAAGCACCGGTGGCTGAGTGAACAAAAGGACTTGAATTTTTTTATTTTCTAAAAATAAAAGAAAATCATTAAAGTATTTCTTTGTTTCTGCATTTAAGCCTTCCCATCTGCAAACAAACACGATAAGTTTTGGATTCCAGTTTTTTATGTTTTTGATTATTGAGGTCGCATAATCTACCCTTTGCTTTTTAGTATAATAGGAGCTTTCCTTTTGAAAATTTAAATCTGTTACATTAAAAAAAGGAGTAGACCCGTTCGAGGTATAACAGGAAAGGGAGGTGTTATAGTTATCTGATATTTCACTCAGTAATTTAGCCCACATTACACCATGCGAATCTCCAATAAGAATAATTCCGGGAGTTCCGTTTTTTTCATTTTCAATTATTCCCTCTTTTTTGTAAGCATCATCAAATTTCTTGAGTCGTTTTGGAATTGTTAAATTATAACTAAGGGTATTCGTGGATAAAAACTCATTTAGTTCATCCAGTTTAGGAGAAATATCAAAATAGGAAACGTAAAATGTCTGACGGTTATATTTACTGTTATAGTAAGGATTGTAAAGATGAGACTGAAAGAAAATGGTCATCAATACAATTAAAGCGACCCCTGCAAGTACTATTTTTGGGGTATGAAGATAATTTCTCGTTTTACTTTCAATAAACGTATATGTTAAAGCAGAAAGTAAAAAAGTTAAAATTATAATTATAGCATTTATGGCGTGTTGGTTGAAGTGTGCAAGTTGAAACGACAAGTTTTTACAAAATGAAATAATAACCCAGTGCCATAAGTATAATGAATAAGAAATTTTTCCGGTCTGCACGAATGCTTTTGAAGATAAAATTCGGCCAATAAGATCGTTAGGCGAACAAAATAAAATAATGAACACTGAGCCGATAACAGGAAAAATAACTGAAAAGGCAATGGTTTTACTACCAAAAAAATATGCATATGCTATCAGGCAAACACCGGTTATAGGCAAAATGTTCTTGTTCAAAGTTGCTCTCAGTTTATTTAGACTGATCAAACCGGCAAGCCCTCCAAAAGTGAGTTCCCACATTCTTGTTGGCAGCATGTAAAACGACATATGGACCCCTCTGTTTAACACTAGTATAGTAAGAAACAGGGAAAGGCTTAAGACTGTTACTATCAGAATGGGTTTAAGAAAATTTCTAAAATATTTATATGAAAAATATAGAAAGAAGGGGTAAATTAAATAAAACTGTTCTTCAACGGATAGTGACCATGTATGAAGAAGGAATGATTGTTCAGATTTACCGCCCCAGTAGCTACCAAAATCAAGCCAGGCATGAAAATTGAAATATGAAAAAACAGCCGGGAAAATATCTTTGCTAAGATCTTTAACCACGGGTTTAAAAATTAAAAGGGGGGCAATTAGTAAGGTAACAAAAACAACAGTCAATAATAATGGTAGCAGTCTTTTTATTCTTCGAACCCAAAAACGATACATTGAAAAATTATCATTCTTAATATCGTTCGTCAGTATTTTAGTTATCAGATAACCTGAAATGACAAAAAACACATCCACCCCCATATACCCGCCTTTTACGGAACTGTATCCAAGATGAAATAAAATAACAGGAATGACTGCAATTGTTCTTAAGCCATCTATTTCAGGTCTGTATTTTATCACTCTTTATTCGGGATATTAATTTAAGTGTGTTTGCCTACTCTGAACTACTTCAACAAATCCGGTCTTTTTGTTTTAGTACGCTCCAACGATTGTTCGTAGCGCCATTTCTCAATGTTATTTGTATGGCCACTCAAAAGAATTTCAGGAATGCTCCAGCCGTTATATTCTGCAGGACGAGTATAAACAGGAGGCGCTAATAAATTATCCTGAAAAGAATCGGTGAGAGCAGAGGTCTCATCATTTAATACACCGGGAATTAATCTTATCAGGATAATTTATTAGCGCCTCCTGTTTATACTCGTCCTGCA
>JBKJQV010000092.1:0-13899 GCA_046593815.1 Sediminibacterium sp.
TTATAGTTAAAGACTTTTTTATTTTTTATCTATGTCTAAAATATTATTTTTTTGTGTAAATTTTACGTTATTTTAAAACAAAAAATTTACAATTTTATAGTTTTTTTTAGTTTTATAGTTTTTTTTTTGTGTTACGTTATTTTTAATATTTTAATTTAATTTTGCGTGAAGTGGTTGTTTTGTATTTTTATATTTTTAAAAATTAAATAAATACACATTTAACATAATACGCATTTTAATTTTTATATTTTTAAATTCATTTTTGTACTTTTAGTATTTTTTTTTATTTTTTTTACGTCTTAGCTGTTTATTTTTTTCTTTCTTTTAGCTTTCTTCTTTATTTATCGCTCCCTATTATTTTTTTAGGAATTTTTTATATTTTTTAATCTCCCTAAAGAGTTTTAGTAATTCCGGAGTGTAGCGCAGCCAGGCAGCGCGTCCGCCTTGGGAGTGGAAGGTCGTACGTTCAAATCGTATCACTCCGATATCTGGGGTTTATAGTTCAGTGGTAGAACGGTCCGCTCATAACGGTCTTGCCGTGGGTTCGATTCCTACTAAACCCATATTTAGCCCTTTTGGCGGAAACGGAAGACGCGTCTGACTCAAAATCCGATGCCTTTGGCTTGCGGGTTCGACTCCCGCAAAGGGCAGTTTATCTTTTTTTTATTTTTCTAACAGTCTAGGAAAAGTGGCCGAGTGGTCTAAGGCGCCAGCGTGCTACGTTGGTAACTCTTTGAGTACGTGGGTTCGAATCCCACCTTTTCCGTTTTTTAACAAGCATGCTATCTTTCATTAAATGATTTAATAATACTTCCAAGAGATTTAAAAAACGTCAAAACCGGCGGTTACTTCTAGCCGGTTGTCCACAGCGCCGCGGTATTTGTCGTAAAATTAGTTGACTATCGCCTAAAAAACCGAATTCAGCTAGACGAAAAATTACTCGTGTTTTTGTTTTAGCTGCGCGTCAGCCAGCTAATATTTATATACCCGGAGAAGGCCACAATCTGCAACCCTTTTCTGTTGTTTTGATTAGGGGTGGTCGTGTTCAGGATTTACCCGGTGTTAATTATAAGGTTGTGCGCGGGGTTTATGATTGCCAAGGGGTACTGAAACGTAAACGCGGTCGAAGTCGCTACGGTGTTAAACGGATAAAAACCGCTAAAATCGGATTTGCAGGAGCTCTGCAGGCGAAAGCGTTATCACGCTAGTTTTTTTTATATTTCCCAATAGCTCAGCTGGTAGAGCATACGCCTGTTAAGCGTATGGTCATTGGTTCAAATCCAATTTGGGAAGAAAACTTGGGTGTATAACTCAGCCGGCAGAGTGGCAGTCTTTTAAACTGTAAGCCATGGGTTCGATTCCCATTACACCCAGCGAAAGAGATATTGGGTTTTACCATTTTTACATATTTTTACAAATTTATTTTTTCCTATTATAACCACATAAAAAAATGCTATCACAAATATTATTTTGAGAAACTATACCTGTTTTTTGATTATTACTTCTAAGCCTGGGTTTATCCCTGTTGCTGTGTGCCTTAAATTTCCTATCTTCATTTTTTATTGCCCCCAGTCGTAATTTTGAGCAAAAATTTTCTGGCTACGAATGTGGCTTTGATGCCTTTGACGATGCCCGTATGCGATTTGATGTTCGGTACTACTTGGTTGCGATTTTATTTCTTTTATTTGATGTTGAAATCGTGTATTTGTTTCCATTTGTAGTACTGTTACCGGTTATTTCCACCACCGGTTTTTGAATCGTTGAGTTTTTTATGGTTTTAGTGTCACTAGGCTTTATCTTTGAATATGTCAAAGATGCGCTTAGCTGGCAGTCAGTTTAACCTACTTTGAAATTTAACTGCATGCTAAAAGAACTTCATAAGATAATATCATTGTTGTTTAGTTACGTTGTGCAGTTGCTAGTTTTAATAGACATTTTGCGTGAACTAATAATCTTTTATATTTTTAAGTTTTTATTAGCACGTTTCTGTCAACTATTAAACTATCGAGTAGGCTGAGCTTTTTATCCTAAAACTTCTATCCAATGTTTAATTACAATGTACTGATGAAGGTTTTTATCTCTTTTAACCTTTTTGCCTTTTTTTGTTTCATACATCCAAACGTATTTTTTCTCATACACTGCGAGTTTTTACTTAAGTTTAATTTCTTTTTTAGATTGAGGATTTTTTTTTTTTATTTTTCCTACCTTACGCCGTTTTACAACTTTTTTTTGGGGTTGAACTGCAGACACTGTAATTGAAATTATTTATTATTTTTTCCCAGAAGAGAAGTACAATCTTGCCCCTACAACTGAGGAAGAAGAGTTGATAAATTTGTCAACTCTGTCCCAGCAACGAAAAAAAATTCTTGATGCTGTTATATTTGATATCAAAACTGGTGTATCTTTTGGTTGATCCTTGAAGCAATCTTTACGTTTTTTTTCGTTAAATTTTTTATCAACCGAGCAAAAACGTTCAATAAATCGTGCTGTTAGGGTTAGTAGTCCTTTGCTAACAGACACTGGATTTTTTAAAAACCAAAATATAATTTTACGGCTTTCAAAAAATTTTTATCACGTTAACCGTCGTTTTTTTGTTTTGCAAGAGTTATTTGCAAACTGATGGCCAACTACTACGCTTTTTAAACAAGGTGGCTCAATTTTTTTTAAAAGCTCTTCTGCTTACCACCCGCCCCTTCCGGTAAATTTTAAACTTACAAACAAGTGATTTGATTTTTCGTTTTTTTTTGATCTAATTTTTTTTCTTGTTACTGGTTTTTTTCGTTTTTTTATTTTTTGCCTGTTTGCTTTTTTTCCGGTCCCGTATTTTTGAAAATCTTATCTTTTTTTAGATTGTTTGTATTCTCGTCGTAAAAAGGTGTTACAAACAAACTCATTTTTTTATTTTTTTCAAACAAGTTCTGCTGTCGTTAGTCAAGCTGTTCCCCTACCATTCTATGAAAATTTTATTAAATCTTTTCAACGGTGAATTGAATGGCACTTTTTTTTTTCGTCAGCGGAACCGGATTCAGAATTTGATCACTGGTCGATTGAATCCTACATTGATTTTGAACCTTCGAAAACATTTTCAGATCTGGAAGATGACATTAGCCAGGATTTTGCGACCTTGTTTGATGACGCCTGACCTGAATTTACAGAAAATGATTTAGAAAGTGAAGAGGAGTTTGAAAATATTCTTGAGGAAGTTGCGTTTGAACAGGACGAAGACTACTCGTCGGATAACACTGAGTCGGAGGATAAACCAGCAAAACCATGAAAACCGGATGAGGAGAAAGAGGAGAGTTGACTTCCTTGGGGTGACTGAGTTGTTTTTGGTAAAAAATTTCCTGAGGATGATTTTTTGTCAGCATTAACCTGGTTATTAACTATTTTTGTTGGTGGTGTTATGTTGGTTCTAGATAATCGTGATTTACTTCAGTACTGTGGTGATATCGTAATGGATTTTTATACTTTTTTTATCGCAAAGGTAAGCAGTTGAGTCTTTGTGGGTGAAGTTGAATGACCGTGGCCTGCTAATTGAAATTTCTACGCATTGGATTCCAGTTGAGGTGCCTTGGATAAAATTGGGTGGCAGAGTTGGAGTTTAACCACAGATGCTGAGCTAAGGTTGTTTAATATTCACCAATTTCAGCACACCTATACTTATCATGTTTTTAAAGAAGCCCAGATTAATAATTTTGATGAACCAGAGGTTTTAGAAATTCCAAGTGTTGGGGAATGAGCTGATATGTACTATGAGTTTTTACCAGGCGATATGGAGATGTATTTTCAGTTGGAAGCTTATTTAGGTATTAGAGCTCATCCCGGTTATTTAAATTTTGCCCCTTTTGCTAAACATCGTAGCGCCGAAGAGGAAAAACTTTTTTTGCTAGCCTTAGATAATTTAACTTATTTTCCACGTATTGCTGTTTTAGCTTGGGATCAAATAAATACTTTTATGTCTGATCTTTGGCAATGAATTATACATTGAAATCCCAAAGCGGAAACTTTAGCGTATATTAACAGTTTTTTTGTTTCGCCCGCTAACCATCGTATAATTCCTGAACTTATGCTGCGTAGCGAAAGGACACTTCATTGTGAGTTTCCTCCACATTTTGTTCAAAATTATACTTGACGTTTTACAGAAAATGATGAGTTTTTGTTAATAGGTCCGACCTGGCGTGAAATAGAGTCAATGCATGTTCATGAGTGAGCCCAGGAAAATCAATACTGAGATTATAATATTTTTTGAAAAAATCAAGCCTTTTCGCATATTCTGCAAAACCAGTATCCATTAACGTTAGAAACTATGCCTGCTCAGTTGCCACATGAAACTCGTTTACGGTGGCTATTGAATATTTCTGAAAATTATTCTTTACCTGAACTGACAATAATGCAAAAAGATCCACGTGTACAGTTTATGTGGCACAAATGGCGCGGTTACCTAAAAATGATACCAACTTTGGATACTGTTACAAGGCAGGTTTATCCATCAGGTGCTATTGGTCCTGATTCAGCTAAATATCGTTTTATTAAACCCGAGCCGTTTTGACTTTGGCAGAGTTGCCATACACTACCGCCAGCCTTACGTTTTAGCAGTTTTGACACCCCTATTCTTTGGCCTTGGCATGTTGCAGATTCTAAGCTTTCGGGTTGGGCTTTTAATAAGGATTGGGACCGTCTTTGGGATGTAAATTTACATTGGTACTGGGGTGGTGTCGCTCCGGCTAATAAATCTTTTTTTTCAAAATCCTATGGGGATGAATTGCAACTTCGTTTACCAAATTTTTTTAACAATTACGACAATGCTGGGGAGTCTGTTGTTCATATACCATCTGAAGTAATTGCAAGTAAAAAGTTTATTTACGAGACCCAGTGATATAATCCGTTTATTATTACCCCAGCGGCCACGGCTGCACATACTAAAATGGATTACACGGAAACAGCAACAGAAATGTTTGATATTTTGGGTGGGTGAGAAGCTGCTAAAAAGCATCGCGAAGGTCGACCTTATCTTAGAATTATGGAGTTAGACTGATTTATCGAAGAGGGCTGGGGATATCCGCTTTACAAAGGACCTCGCACTTTTGTTGAAATTCTTGCTGCCGAGCGTGTTTATACTGTTATGTTTTCAGAATTTAGTATCTGAACTGAGCTTTATCAAAATGATGGTCAATTAAATACTACTGATTTGTATTGGCCGATGCGTGATAAATTTCTACAATTTTGATTTGAAGATCTTAAAAATACAATGGACAATCATAAAACCCGGCTCACCAGTACGGTCGCACATACTCAGGATCGTCATTTAGTTTGACGTTTTTTGCGTCAATTTCATTTATCGGAAAATGTTATTCCTAAAACGTTCATAAAGAGTACGCCAAACTGGGAAACGGGGGAGAATCCGCAAACACTGGAAAATGCTAGTCTTTGAAATTTTACACTTCTTGATACCGTAGCTGAGCATACAACTTACCCAACAAGTTTTCTTTCAAGGTGATCTGATCTATGTGCTGATGATTTTTGAAGTGCTCACCAAACCGATGAGGATGATCTTGAGAGTGAGGATGTGGATACTCCTTTTGAAAGTGCGTTTTATTTGGAACCAGATGACGAGGATGACGAGGATGATATTTATGTAGCCAATCCCTGGTCATTGCGGGATACTGGTTACCGTTATTCTGTTCTTGAGAAAGAAGCTAAAGTTAAAAACGGTTTTTTGAAAAATAGCGAGGATATTGCTCTTACTGATTTTGCGCGTATGTCAGATGAACCTGATGACAATTATACTTATGATGATGTTTTTATGGACCATAAATCAGCTACACAGCAAGACATGTTAAATAATGTAATTGACTATGTTGGTATGTCGGATCTTCGTGTAGAAATGGGTGATGAGGATGAGGAGCAAGATTACATTGACGGTGATGATGTAGGTAATGATGAGCTGGTCGGTTGGCCTGATTTATGAACAAGTTTGACAAATTGGTACGAAGCTTGAAAAACTAAATCTAAAAATTTGAAGCCTATTTTGGCAACCGTGGAAGATGAGAAAGGCGGAGTTACGCTTTGGCCAGAAGAGCGCTTTTGGTGACCGCAGAATTTCTGATCCCGAGACAATAACGTTTCATTTTTTGGCCCGCAGTACTGGGCAAATCTTTTTGATCTTTCTAACTGAAATCAACATCTTTTTGTTAATCGCCAGTCACCTTCGTTTAACTACGTTCGACCGCAGGCTGTGCTTTTACCGACATTTGATGGGTGGAGTTTTGAGGTGGAATCAACATTAGATTGTTTTTGGACTAACATGGGGTGTTCTTCGGAAGCCAGAGGCAGACGTGCAGCCCACGGCGACGAAAACTTATATTTAGAGTTTTGAGGTAGAGACCCTATTGTTTACAATAGTCCGTATAGCTATCCTTCAAATAATGATTCTTACTTATCTTCTATTAATACTTATGGAAAATACACAGCTACCCGCAGGTGAGGTTTTCCGATCCCACGTGATGAGTATGGTTTACGGAATTTTCCAGTTTGAGGTGAATCCGATTTTGGCCGTCATACCTGGGGTTGATGAGACTTTAATCGTTGGGGTTTGCTTTGGTGAGTAAATCTAGATGTTTTACTTGATCGAGACCGCGTAAATGAAAACCCCGAATTTTGGTCATATAGATCACCGGACTGGTCTATGGCTAGAACTTCAAGTGATGCTTTTTTTAAAGCTGTAGGCCCACGTCCATTTCTAAGTCGTATGCAGCATGATTATAGCCCTGTGACGGATAAGGACCTTACTTCTCTTTGAACTGCTAGGCTAGAGGTACTTGATAATCGTGCGTACGGACGTGTTACTGTACCTAAAATAAAGCATTTTCTTAAATCCACAGAAGATATATACGCTCGTGCCACAGGCTATATTGGTCAGTGTATTGAACTTTACAATCGTAACCAATATGCAGATTACCAAGGAAAGTATTTTAATTTGGATCGCCCATCTGGTTTTGCTTATCGTAGTATTTCAGATAGTGTTGAAGCTTTACGTTTACTACGTGTTCAAAATAATCAAAATTTGTGATTTCAAAATCCTTGATCTAGCGGTTTTGTTGGAATGCCAGGTTTAGAGACACTAAAACTTGACACTAGTTTTCAAACTTTTTATAACTATCCACGGCCGTACTACGATAGTGTTTTGGAATGAAAACTTGAGCACGCTAACTACACAGTACAAAAGTTAGCTGATGGTTCTGAACGACGTTTAACTGGTTTATATTTTGACGGCTATGAAGATCGCGTCCGCTTGGAGCCGGCTGAGTATTTTCAAAAACTAGCCGAAGAGAATAAAAATAACCCAGCAAAATTTTCTCCAGAAACAGTTCCAGAAACAGTTCCAGAAAACGCTTAATCTTAGTTTTTAATTTTTTATAGTAAAAAGACACATTAAAATCTTTTTTTTATTTTATAAAATATGACTTTAAAAATTTTTCTAAACTTCCTTAATTCTAATTCTATGCTATTAAACGTACCAAATCATTTTTTTTACCGTAGCTTTGCCGTGAATGATATCACTTCTAAAAAAAGCACCACACCGGTTTTTTTTTATTTTATTTTTTTTAATATGCCACAGATTGATGTTACAGTTTTTTTTTTCGAAACTTTGTGAGCATTTGTATTTTTAGTTTTTATTGCCTTAGGCCTTGTTCATTTTTTTTTAATACCAAACGCTGAGCAGCTTTTTGTTGCTTCTTATGTACGTCAAAGTACTCTTTTTGGCTTGGTAACTTCCTTATTTAAATTTAATCGCCGTATTGTATTCACCCCTAAAACTGGTGGAGTATGGGCAGCTGGTAACAGTCAAAAACCTGTTAATTTTTTTTCTGAAGATCGTTCTTTTTTTTCTAATAATATTGGCCAATCTTTTTTTGCCTTTTTTTTTGTTTCCGGTTTCATAGAAACTAGTTACCCAATTGCCAGTAACCTATTCGATGTTTTGTCTTTAGTTTTATTGCTTGTGGGTGTTTTACTTTCCGTTGCTTTTTTTACTTTAGTTGAGCGTAAGGTAATGGCTAGTAGCCAGCGTCGAAAGGGCCCAGATCTCGTTGGTTTTTGGGGAGTTTTGCAACCCATAGCTGATGGTTTAAAGCTCGTTATAAAGGAAAATGCAATTCCTAGCCGCGCTAATGCACAGCTATTTGTTGTGGCTGCAATTTTACCTTTTGTTATTGCCTTTTCTTCTTGAATTTTTTTACCACTTTCTTCGGCAGCTCTGGTGGATGTTAGTGCCGGTTTACCCCTTTTACTAGCTTTTTCATCTGTGGGTGTGTATGGTATAATTTTTTCAGGTTGGGCAAGTAATTCAAAATATGCATTTCTGGGCGGTTTACGTTCTGCGGCTCAAGTAATTAGTTACGAATTAATCCTAGGTTTTTCATATCTTTGTGTTGCTTTATTGACACACAGCATGAACATAACTTCAATTGTTTTAGCCCAGGAAAAAACCTGGTATTTAATTCCCCTTGCCCCTGTGGCTGTTATTTTTCTTATAGCTATGCTAGCAGAGACAAACCGTACGCCTTTTGATTTGCCAGAAGCGGAAGCTGAGTTGGTTGCTGGATATAATGTTGAATATTCTGCTCTATTTTTTGCTTTTTTTTTTTTAGCAGAGTACGCAAATATGCTTCTTATGTCTGCTATTTTTGTTTTACTTTTTCTGGGGGGCTGGTTGCCCATGTCTTTCTTTTTTTTTGTAGTCCCAGGAAGCCTGGCTTTTGTACTTAAAACACTTTTTTTAGTTGTTTTTTTTGTTGTAGTTCGAGCTGCGTTTCCAAGGGTTCGCTATGACCAGTTAATGCTTTTTAGCTGAAAAGTTTTACTTCCTGTTGAGTTTGGTCTTTTTTTTTTATACGTTGGTTTGATAGCTTCTTTAGAAGCGCTGCCGCTCTTAAATTAACTTTACTTTTTTAATGAGTTATTGGTCCCCTTCGTCTAGCGGCAGGACAGCACCCTTTCACGGTGGAAACACGAGTTCAATTCTCGTAGGGGATAAAAAGGCGCGGTGGTGTAACTGGAAACACACTGGACTCATGCTCCAAAATTATTCGTTCGAATCGATTCTGCGCTAGCTTTTGTTACTAAACAAGGAGAGTAGTTTAGTGGTAAAACGTGGGCCTCCAAAGCCTAAGTCGGGAGTTCAATTCTCTCCTCTCTTGTGGTTTTATTCGGGTAACTCAGTTGGCAGAGTGTTAGACTGAAAATCTGAAAGTCAGTGGTTCAAATCCACTCCCGAATATATTTTTAAGCATTTTTTATTTTACAATGACTAAGTTATCAAATAAATCTTTTTTAGGCAATAAAAATATTTTATCTAAGTTTTTCTTATTTAGCGGCCTTTTTGAATCTAGCTGCGGTTTATCTACAAATTCGTCACAACGTTATTTTTCTTCTTCTGTTGTAGCGGAAAATACTTCTAACGAGCCTGTTCGTGTACTGGGCCAACAGTTTCACATATTAGATTTTTCTCCCTGACCAGCTTTATTATGCCTAAGTCTTTTGGGTAATATGAGCTGAATGGTTGTTTGACTATTCTACCTCGCTCCTTTTATTTGTGTTTTTTTTTCTTTTTTTGTAACTTTGTTTACAATGGGTTGCTGATGATGAGATGCCCACTACGAGGGTCTTAAGGAGGGTCAACATACTGCAGCCGTTGTTCGTGGTATGCGAATCGGTATGGTTTTGTTTATCGTCTCTGAAGTCTTTTTTTTTATAGCTTTTTTTTGATCTTATTTTCACAATGCTTTGAATCCTTCAGTTTACATTGGCGGTGTTTGACCACCTTATGGTTTAATTCCTTATAGTTTTAATCCTAGTCAATTGCTACACTACTCAGCTGTAAATATGGCGTTAATGTTACTAGACATACCCGGCTGTTTACCACCAGGTGTTGTTAGTCCATTTGCTAATACAGCTGAAGGTTTGTCTGTTGATGCAGCTAATGTTTTGCAATTCCAAGCTGTGGAATTTTGTGATTGGTTACTAGCCCACGAGGGTATTAAAAATTTCGGTACTGCGTTTTCAACGATAAACGACATAGCTGCCCGATCCGATGAGGAGATAAACAGCTTAGTAAATCAATTTTTACAAGACCGCAACAGTGTAGTTACTTCTTTACCTGATTTGTTACCTGAAAATAGCCCTCTTCATACACTAATTGGTACCAGTACATGAAATCCATACAATATGCCTTTGGCTATGACATTTATTCTAGTAACTTCAGGTTTTACCTTAACAGCCTCACACGTTGCTCTTTGTATTAAATATGGTTCTTTAGGTGCTGCTCTTCGTCCACTTGCTGTAACTTTGATACTAGCCGTTTCTTTTTTACTTTTGCAAGCTTTTGAGTATGTTAATTTACCTATTAGTATAAATGATGGTATTTTTGGATCAACTTTTTTTATGGCTACTGGTTTTCACGGTTTTCATGTTTTAGTTGGTACTATTTTTTTAGCTGTTTGCCTTTTTCGTATGTATAAGCGTTTTTTTGCCTGTGATGATCATTTTAGTCTAGAAGCTGCCGCTTGGTACTGACATTTTGTTGATGTTGTCTGAATTTTTTTATTTGCAGCTATGTATTGATGAGCTCGTCCGGATGACTATGTTCTTTTTTATTTTGATCCCCCAGAACTGTAAATTTTAGTTTACAAAGTACTAACTAGTAGAGATTTTTGCTGTTGACACATTAAAAGCATAAAATTTATTTTTTTTAAAATGGTTGAATTTAAAGTATTAGGTGCAGGTTTATCTACAATTTCTCTAGGCGGAGCCGGAGTCGGTATCGGTGTTGTTTTTGGTAGTTTTTTATTAGCTTATGCTCGTAACCCATTATTAGTTAAAGAACTTTTTAACTATGCTATTTTAGGTTTTGCTTTAACTGAAGCAATTGCTCTTTTTGGTCTTATGATGGCTTTTTTGATTCTTTTTGCTTTTTAATTTTTTATTATTAAAAAATGGTTCAGCTGATTCACCTTGATAAAAAACAAAACTCTGTTCGAGTTACTAAAAAATCAAAAGCTTGAACTCCTGCTATAAAAAAACTAAGTTCAAAGCAATCTTATTTTTTTAAAGGACGGCTGGGTAAAAGGTGCAACAGTAGACTTTTAATAGGGTCTAAGATTAGTCGTGGGCGTCGATTTTTGTTGCAAAATACCGAAACTGGTGGTTTAACTACTGCTCAGATGGAAGTTCTGTGACGTTCACTTAGACGCCGTACCAGGCGTTTTAATGTTAATCTTAGACGTATAACTGTTTCTAGCCGATTACAACTTACAGCTACCGCTAGTCAAAATAGGCGAAAAAAGGGGGGCCGTATGGGTAGTGGTAAAAGCCCAATGGTAGGTTTTAGTGCTCTTTTAAAATCAGGTAGTTTTTTTTTTGTCGGGGCTGAATTTCGCCAAAAACCGTTAAATACATTTTTAGCTTTTCGGTCTATTTTAAAAAAAATAAGTCTACGAAGCTCTGTAAAATACGTATTTTAAAAAAAATATACAAGGACAAGTGGCTGAGTGGTCTAAGGCAGCTGTCTTGAAAATAGCCGTGGTAATACCACCGAGGGTTCGAATCCTTCCTTGTCCGTTAAAAATCATATTTTAAAAAGTTACGGTTGGTTAGCACATTAATAAAATTTTATTTTATTTAAAAATTATTTGAGTTTGATTCTGGCTCAGAATGAACGCTAGTCACACGCTTTTAACACATGCGAATTGAAAAAAAATAGTGAACGGGTGAGTATAGCAGTAGTATATTGTCCCACAGCCAGGTTTATACCTGATCATAAAAGATTTAATTCGTTGTGGGGTTAGCTATTGTAAGATCAGATTGTTGGTGGGGTAACGGCTCACCAAGTCGAAGACCTTTAGCTGCACTGAGAGGTGGATCAGCCACATTGGAACTGAGATAAGGTCCAGGCTTCAACAGGAAGGCTGCAGTGGGGAATACTGGGCAATGCGCGTAAGCGTGACCCGGCGATGTGACAGGGGGACTGACAAGTACTTGTAAACCCCAGACTAAATGTGAGCATAATGACTAAAACATGGTTCTGTAGTCCTGGCTAATTCTTGTGCCAGCCGCCGCGGTAATACAGGAAGGACGAGCGTTATTCATCATTATTAGGTGTAAAAAGTGCGTAGGCTGTTTGTTTTTTTTGATTTTTTTAAAGGCTAAATGGCTGTGCAAAAATCCTAGAACATTGCTTGAGTGCAGCGGGGGTAGATGTAATTGCTAAAAGAGGGGTGAAATCCGATGAGATTAGTAGGAAAGCTAATGGCGAAGGCTGTTTTCCACGCTGTTCTGACGCTGAGGCACGAAGGTCTGGGTATCAAACGGGATTAGACACCCCGGTAGTCCAGACAGACAACGATGGGTATTTCACGTGTTCAAAACGAACACGTGTCAGCTAACGCGATAAATACCCTACCTGGAGATTACGGTCGCAAGACTAAAACTCAAAGAAATTGGCGGGGACTCGTTACAGGCGGTGGAGCATTGCTGTTTAATGCGACGGTACACGCAAATCTTAACCAAACTATGACTGAATTTTTATAACTGTTATACTAGGCCCAGCTTCGCCAGTTTTTATAAAATTGGGTTGTGACGGCCGTGTTAACATGTTTGACAATTTAAATTCACAAGATTGCATGGCTGCCGCAAGCTTGTGCTGTGAAGCCTATCTTTCGAAAAGAAATTTCATAACGGGCATAGTCTTTTTTACAAATTTGTATAAATTGGTAGACAAAGAATACGACAAGTCATCACGGTCTTAACAGATTGGGCTACAGGCGTGCTACAATGGCCAACACAAAATGCAGCGATTTAGTTATAACGATAATGAGCATACATAAAATTGGCCGTGTTCGGGTTGTTTTCTGGAATTCGTTAACATTATGCTAAGTCGGAATCGCTAGTAATCGTTAATAAAAAAGTAACGGTGAAAAGGTACTTGAGTTTTGCACAAACTGCCCGTCACACGCTGGGAATTAACTGGGCTTGAACGTTTCTATTTTTCTTTAGATTTTAAAAATTTAAGGTTTAAAAAAAACGGAAAGAGTGGTTTTTAACTGGTGTGAAGTCGTAACAAGGTAATTGTAGGGGAACCTGCGGTTGGATGATGGATATTAGAAAAAACAAAAGTTTTATAATAACAGTTGAATGTGGTTCAGCTGTTTAAAAGTGTATTTTCGCACGAAAAGCTCGGTGGTGAAATGGCAGACACGTTAGACTTAGGATCTAAATTTTGAGGGTTCAAGTCCCTCCCGAGTTATAAAAGTTTTTATTAACAAAAATACGGTAGCTATAGCTTAATGGTAAAGTTTTTGATTGTGATTCAAAATATAAAATATTAAAACTTTACAGAAATATACTTTCACAAAAAAAATTATTTTTTACTTAACGTTACTTTTTTTATAAAAAAAATTAGCTACTTAACATTAGTAGATGTGATTAAGAAATGTCAAACTGCTTTCGTTAAAATTAAATCTTTTCATACCTTAAGCATTCCCAGCGTGGCTTATGTGCAAGTTACTTTTTAAAAATTTACTTTTTTTAACATTTTTTTAAAAAATAACACATAAAACTATAGGCTAGTGATTGTCGATCCTCTCGTACTAGATTCGAAATTTGACTTTCTTTTTTCACGATAGATAGGGACCGAACTGTCTTACGACGTTCTAAACCCAGCTCACGAACCACTTTCATCGGCGAACAGCCGAACCCTTGGAACCTTGTTCATCTCCAGGATGTGATGAGCCGACATCGAGGTGCCAAACGCCTCCTTCAATAGGAACTCTCGGGAGACATTAGCCTGTTATCCCTAGCGTACCTTTTATCCGTTAATCGATATCTTTATCAATCAAAAAT
>JBKJQV010000342.1:0-5750 GCA_046593815.1 Sediminibacterium sp.
AAGAAGAAAAATGATTGATAATATTTTATCGCAAACCGATCGAAATTATTTGAATCAATTAATTATTTATACAAGGGTTTTACAACAGAGAAATAGCTTTTTAAAACAAGCAGAAGATAAACAAGTTGACCAAACATTGCTTCAAATATTGAATGAGCAATTGATAAAAGCTGGAGAAATAATTTATTTAACAAGGGTTAATTTTCTTGCACAATTTATTCCTGCAGTGATTAATCGTTATACAGAAATTGCCGGCAACTCGGATGGATTAAATATGCAATATCAAAGTCAGTTACTTGAAACATCATTTACTGAATTATTAGCAACTAGTATTTCTAAAGATTTAATTTTACAGAGAACTACTAAGGGTATTCATAAAGATGATATTTCATTACAAATAGATCATTATTTATTTAAATCAGAAGCATCTCAAGGGCAACGTAAAAGTTTATTGTTTGCTTTAAAACTAGCAGAATGGGAATATATAAAAGAAAAAGCTGGCTTCGCCCCTATTTTATTGCTTGATGATGTTTTTGAAAAACTTGATGAAAACAGAATGTTTCAATTGCTTGATAGGGTTTGTAGCTTAGCATATGGACAAGTTTTTATATCTGATACACATGCTGATAGGCTTAAGCAAAAGTTAAAACAAACAGGGATAGATTTTCAGTTGATTGAATTATAGAATAATAGTAACTTTACACTATGTCTGAAATGCATATAGGAGCAGCTTTAAAAGGATTTATCCGAAAAAGCCATTTAAAGAATGGAATTAGGGCTGTACAAATAGAAGAAATATGGGAGCAATTGATGGGAAAAACCATTGCCAAATACACAGAAAAAATTCAGATCATTCATAAAAAATTATTTATAAATACCAATGTTGGCCCTCTTAAAAATGAGCTTCAATACCAAAAACCACAAATTATTGCAAGAATAAACGAAGCTTTTGGAGAAGAAATTATTACTGAAGTGATTATTCAATAATTGATAAATATTTCAGATAAGTTTTACCCTTGGATCTATTATAGCGTATAATAAATCTGCTAAAATATTTACTAAAACAAAAAAAGCAGCGGTAACCAATACGCTTCCCATTACAACAGGAAAATCTAATTTTTCCAAAGCATCTACCGTAACTTTTCCAATACCTTTCCAACCAAATATATATTCAACAAAAAAAGCACCAGCCAATAATTCTGCAAACCACCCAGTTATTGCAGTTATTACAGGATTAAGTGCGTTGCGCAATGCATGGCGCCATAATACAATTCGTTTATTAAGTCCCTTTGCATAGGCTGTTCTAATATAATCTTGATCGAGCACGTCTAACATTGCACTTCTGGTTAACTGAGTTATGATAGCAAGAGGTCTAATACCTAATGTTAAAGCAGGAAGGATTAAGCTTTTTAAAGAAATTTCTTTGCCTAAAAATGGATCAATAAAAAACAAGCTTCCAGTCATTTGTAATCCTGTTATATTATTCAATACAAATCCAAATAAATAGGCTATAACAATACCCATAAAAAAAGAGGGTGCAGATATTCCTAATACACTTGCAAATACAGCTGATGTATCCATCCAAGTATTGTGTTTTATTGCAGCTAAAACTCCAAGGGCCACTCCTACTATTGTAGCAAATAACATTGCAGCCAATGCTAATATAAGTGTTCCTGGCAGTGCTTCTGCAAGTACAACTCCTACTGGTTTTTTAGTTTGATAAGACCTTCGTAAATAAGGAACTTTTATACCAAATTGTAATTCTTTACCTATAAAAAAGCCTTTTAATTTTTTAGATTCTATTTCGGTCTTTTTATGAATACTAATCGGAGAAACATCATTTAAATACAAAAGAAACTGTTTCCATTTTGGTTGATCTAATGCTAATTCTTTCCGTATATTTTGAATAGTAGCACTATCTCCAGTTTGCCCCAATACTAACCTTGCAGGATCTCCAAAACCCTGAAATAAAAAAAATACAACTGATACTACTCCTAATAAAACGAGTAGACCGTATGCGAATTTTTTTATTAGGTAAATGAACAAGAATTATTAAGTTATTGGGTTATTAAGATATTTTAGCCGCACTGAGCATTAGTTAAAATTAAACGTTTTTGCCACATCCAAATAACTACATTTCTCCAATATAGATGCTCCTTGCATTAAAAAATAAGTTGGCTTAACTCTTGCGGCAGTTTTTAATACTGTAGCGTCGCAGCTTAATACATTATACTCAGGAAGTTGATCTTTAATTTTAGCTGCTTCTGCAGAAACTATAAAAATTGGAATCGTTTTTTCTTTAAGCATTGGAGAAAGTTTCAGTAAACTTTGTTTCCATCTTTCTATTTCACTTCCATCTAAAACCATTAGCAATATGTATTTGCCAGATATTTGAAAAATAGCTTGGGTAGTATCAGTTTGATTAACAGTTTGCAATGAAAAATCTATTATCGATGGTTTTAATCCATTTCCTTTTTTAACAATTCGATCTTTTCGATCTATGTATAAATAGGTAGAGTCGAAATCTGCAGGAAAATGCTCCTGATCAAATTGTAACTGTTTGCCATTTTTTTGATAAATAAATTCAATTGAAACGCTATCGTTAGTTGCACCTTCAGGCATCTTCATTTGCTGTACAATATTATTCCCTTTTTTATAAGGCAAACAATCAACAAAAGGCAGGTGTTGCAATACATACCATTGCAAAAAACAAGAAAGAAATACTGTAACAAATAGTAAAAAAAAGGAAACAACAGGTTTAAAAGTTGGTTTTATTTTAGATTGTACAAATACTAAAATTAGGATTAAGAAAAACAAAACAATGTCTTTGCCAAATGATTGAGCAGCGGTTAAAGGGATACAATCGCCAAAACAACCACAGGTTTTTATTTTTCCAGAAAACAATGCATATCCTGTAAGAAATGTAAAAAAAATAATGAGCAATAATAATAACCAGCTGAACAATTTCATCCTCCATCCTATAATTACGGCAACGCCTGCTAACACTTCAAATACATTCATCCCTAAAGAAAATAACAATGCATAGTCGTTTAAAAAATGCAAATTCAATACTTCAAAAAACTCCTGCATTTTATAACTGAGCCCAATTGGATCATTTACTTTTATTAATCCAGAGAAGATAAATAGCAAACCAACAATCCATCTAATAATTAATAGTAATAATTTCATATTGAATGTTTTCCTTCCTCAATCAAAATCAAAGCAAAAGCAGCATAATTAATAATATCAACATAATTGGCATCAACTCCCTCGCTAATCAACGTTGTGCCGTCGTTCTTTAGAATTTGCTTAATGCGCAATAATTTTACCAAAATTAAATCTGCAAAACTTTCTTGACTCATTTCTCTCCATGCTTCACCATAATCATGATTTTTGGAGAGCATTGTATCTTTTGCTAATTGAACATTTGTTTTAAATAAATCGGCAGTTGCTTCAATCGCTAATTCATCTACAGTTGGGTTATTAATTTCAAGTTGAATTAATCCAATTACCCCGTAGTTTAAAATTCCTTTGAATTCAGATTGAATATCATCGCCAATTTTTTGCGTTTTCAGGTCTTGTATATTTCTAATACGGAGTGCTTTAATAAAAATCTGATCAACCACCGAAATGGATCTTAAAACTCTCCAAGCTGTACCATAATCCTTTGTTTTCTTAATAAATATATCGTAACAAGATGCTACTGCCAGATCGTATTGATTATTTGTATTGAACATCATATATCTTTGATTCAAGTGCAATTTAACTGAATCGAGCAAATGTTTACACTTAACTGCAAAGGAAGTTTATTTACAATTGATCAACCTCAAATTATGGGGATTATCAATTCAACCCCAGATTCGTTTTATAGTGGAAATAGAACTTCTTCTATCGACATAGCTGTAGAAATGGCGGCTTCAATGATAGGTGAAGGAGCCAGTATTTTAGATATAGGCGGACAAAGCACTAGACCTAATGCATTAATTATTAGTGAAGAAGAAGAACTATCAAGGGTTTTGCCAGTTATTAAAGCTATTCACAAAGCTTTCCCAAACACCTATTTATCTATTGATACTTATTATCCCTCAGTGGCAATTGAAGCTGTTAATTCTGGCGCATCAATGGTAAATGATGTTAGCGGTGGGCGTTTTTATACAAATATGTTATCAACAGTTGCTACTTTAAAAGTGCCTTATATCTGTATGCATAGTACTGGAGATATTTCCTCCATGCATGAGAAAAAGGAGGTCGAAAATATTACACTTGCTTTGGTAAATTATTTTGTTGAGCGAATTGAAGCTTGCAATAAAGCAGGAATTATTGATATCATTATAGATCCTGGATTTGGGTTTGGGAAAGAAACAGCAGATAATTTTAAACTTTTAAAAGAATTGAGTGCATTACAAATATTGAATAAGCCAATACTATTAGGAGTTTCGAGAAAATCAACTATTTACAAAACAATCGGCACTACAGCTGAAGAATCATTAAATGGAACTACTGTATTGAATACAATTGGCTTGATGAATAAGGCAAGTATTTTACGAGTACATGATGTGAAAGAAGCTTCTGAAGCTATACAATTGGTTAATGCTACATTGGGATGTTGAGTTATAAGGTTATTGAGAGCCCTTTCAAAGTAGGGCGTCAATTCGACGACTTCGCTTGCGAAGAAGGAGAAATCTCATGTAGAAAATACTGTATTAAATTGGTGAGATTTCTCTCCGCCAAGGCGGATCGAAATGACGCCAAAAAGGCGAAGTTAAACAGTTAAATCTGTGTAAGCACGAAGTGCTTTAAAACCTAATTAGGTGTAAGGGAAAAAGGTATATGCATCATTCGACACATATACCTTATAAACTATAGACTTGTAACATTGTCTACCCTTTGAAAAGCTTAGGTTGACACAAATTAATTATTTCTTCGGCGCTCCCTGTGGTGCCTGAGGCATTGCAGGTGGAGGTGCAGGAGCTGGAACTGTTACATCCAAAATTTCCACATCAAATATCAACATAGCATAAGGAGGAATAACTGGTGCACTTCCATTAGGACCGTATCCTAATAACGCAGGAATATACAATTTACCCCTTCCACCTTTACCAAAATAACGCAAACCTTCATCCATTCCTTTTATAACGCTATTTGCACCGATAACAACGCTTAAAGGTTGTTTACTTTGAGAATCTTGGTCCATATTACCATCAAATTTCTTTCCATTCATAAAAGTTCCTCTATACATTACTGAAGCCTGCTTACCAGAATCAGCTTTAGCATTTTGATCGCCAGCAGCAGTAATTTCTACAAAAGCACCTGATGGTGTTTCTACAGTTTTTACTCCTTTTTTAGTAATAAAATCCTTTATTTCTTTGGACTCTCTGGCTTTCTCAATATCCATTTCTTTTTGATAGTCAGCCATCATTAACTCTTGGGTTGCAAAAGTTTTAATTACTTCTACTTTACCGTTGATTAAATCTTTTTGCTTAAAAATCGCATTGTACTCAAGCATTCCCAATTTCTTCAAAGTATCTACATTCATTACAAAATCTACTTTATCACCAGGTGCAATTTTGGTTATGATTTCTATGAAGCTGTGCTTACTCATACGAGAAGTATCAACCATAAAATACACTGGGATTCTTCCGAAAGAACTGCTCAAAACAGAATCTTTTGCAGGGAGTTTGTACTCAACATGCATTTTAACGAATTGACCTTGTTTTAATAATTCCTTACTGCTTCCTTTGCTAATTTTG
>JBKJQV010000392.1:0-6530 GCA_046593815.1 Sediminibacterium sp.
GTTAAACAAAGTATTTATCACTGGACACCTAGTTGATTTTGAAACATTAGCATTTAAAGTTTTTGTTAAAAAATGGAAAAAATTAAATAATTAATAACCCTAAAACCTCTTATAGTCTTTTATAAGAGGTTTTCTTGTCAAGTTTTTACATACAAAAACTTGAATTTTATATCCAATTTTATTATAAAATCTTTTATTAAAGGCTTGACTTTAATTATTTAATGAGTTAAGATAATTCTTGTAGGCAGATTTAAAAACGAGGATTAAATAAAAACTATGGCTTATTTCGCAGATGTACAAAAATCAATCAAATTAAACTCACTCTGGCAGTCACTCAGAAGTATTGCTGGAATGTGCAACGGGGCTTCATCAGAGGATGGTAGAGGTTTTAACAAAATAGACACTGGTACTGGTAAAGATTTAGCACAAGAACCAGTAATGAACTGGTATGAAATTTGTGTAATGATGAACCTTGTTAATAAATACAAAGGACAACTTTCAGAAGTGGCAATCTTTCCAAAAAATGAATTATGGGAAGATTTCAAGGGTATCTCTGAGTGTGTACAATATAAATCAGATTTAGGGAAAAAGACTAATACCCCTTTCATAGCAACTCCAATTGTAGAAGGTGTCTTTATAACTATAGATGCTAAGAAAAATTTTGTTATTACATTTACCTTCAAATCAAAAGATATGTGGACTGAAGTAAAAAATGAAATAGCCTCTTTCCAGAAAAGACGTTTTGATATGAACAGTAAATCATGGATTATCACTCTTAATGCAGATGATTCAAAAGAAGTATCCAAATTTATTGCTTTTACTGTTAAATATAAAGCCGTTTTAACTGATTCTGCTAACCAAATGGTAAAAACGTACAATGCACCAATTTTAGAGAAGAATGACTTTAATTTTGATGATTATAAGAATTCTTCAATTGTTAAAAAAATGTTTCCTTTTCAAGTGGAAGGGTTCAAAAGAATTATGGAAGAAAAAGTAATTTTATTAGCTGATGATATGGGACTTGGTAAAACAATTCAATCTTTAGGTGTTTTAATATCTACTAGAAAATTTCCAGCTTTAATAGTTGTTCCAGCGAATCTCCGTTACAACTGGAAAAAAGAGATTTACAAACATTGTGATAATGTTGACTTTTCAGTAAATGTTATTAATACCAGTAAAGCCAGAAAAAAAACTTACTGTGTGGATTTTACCTCTGATGTTGTAATAATCAATTATGATTTAGTTTCTAAGTTTGAAAAAGAGTTATCAGCTATCAACTGGCAGACAATTATAATGGACGAATCACATTATATTAAGAACCCAAAAGCAAAACGTACTATGGCTCTTATCAAGATAGCTAATAATAATAATCCAGAGTATATTATATTGGCCTCTGGGACTCCTATTATGAATAAACCAGTGGAATTAATTTCACAGCTTAAAGTTTTAAATAAAGTGGAAGCTGTAAGCAAAAATGAATGGGCTTTTAAACAATCATTTTGCGGAGCAGAGAGAACAAAATTTGGTTGGACATTTGATGGAGCTACTAATACAAAAGAATTGGCAGCAAAGCTCAAAAGATTTATGATAAGACGTACTAAAACAGAAGTATTAACAGATTTACCAGAAAGAATTATTGAAGAAACATTCATTGAAATAGACAACTGGAAAGAATATGAAACAGCAGAAAATGAATTTGCCTTGATGGTAGAAAAAGAACTTATTCAACTTTGCAAAGTTTTTCTTGAGCAACTGGGTGAAAAATCAACTGGTAATGTTTTAGATTATATGAAAACTAATTATGAAGCTGATTATGTTCGTTTTGTAAAGGGAGTTTCTAATTCAGCTATTCATCTTTCCAGAATAGAAGGATTAAAGCAGATTGCAGTTAATGGTAAATTAGCTCAAGCTAAAGAATTTATTGACGATGTTTTAGAAACTGGAGAAAAATTAGTGGTTTTTGCAGACCACGTTTTTACACAAGATAAATTAGCTGAAATGTTTCCAGATGCTTTAAAGATAGGCAGTGAAACGGCTGGGGATAGAAGACAAGAAATTGTTGACGAATTCCAGAACAATCCAGAACAGAAATTAATCATTCTTTCAATGAAGTCTTGTGCAGAAGGTATAACCCTTACCAGTGCTTCAAAGATGCTTGTTTTGGAATATCTTTGGAATGGAGCAAGAATGAACCAGTGTTATGATAGAATACACAGAATAGGCCAGAAAAATGCTTGTATGATATACAATATGATTGCTATGGATACTATTGAATCAGAAAATATCTATCCATTGATTATGAAAAAAATGGATATGACTGCCGAAATACTTGATGGTAAAAATTCTTCATCAGAAAATACAATGTTTTCTTTTCTAAGTGATTTTTTAAATAAAAAGAAACAATTGGTCAAAGCCTAGTCATGACAGCCTCCTAGGAGGCTTTTTCATGCCCGATTTTATTTTAGAGAAGAAATTTTATTCAATTTTATTATAAAATCCGAATATTTTATAAGGATAAAATCAAAATAATATTTAATTAAGGTATTGACTTTAATTATTCAATGAGTTAAGATATTTCTTGTAGGCATTAAGAACGGTTTTAAACCGAAGGTAAATAAAAAGTATGAAAAAGTATGAAATGATTTATTCAAAAGATGGTTGTGTTGCTTTGTTCAAAGCCTCCAATATGGAGCAAATATTCATCAGAATTAAACAGCTAGATATCCTTAATTATGAAGTTTATTATAATTTTGACGGTCACTTCCATAACACAACCGATGAAAAGTACCTCTATATGTGGAAAGATGACACTGGTAGAAAGTATTGGTCAAATGTTTTGGAAAGTATAAAAGGTAAAGAGTCTCTTAAAGAACTTTACAAATCCATCGTTTCAAAAAGAGTAGGTGTAATCAATGGCTAGATATTATTTAGTTTATGAAGAAAAAGGTTTTGGTACTTCCTCTGTTTTTGGAAGAGATGTTTACAATCTGATTAGTTTAGCAAAAAGACAAAGTATAAAAGAATTTTCTGTTTATAGAGATGATTTATGTAAAATTGAGAATTATGACCAAAAAGAATTTCTTGCGAATTGGTACGATGAAGCTGGAAATGGCTATTGGGCTAAAAGAGCAGAAACAGAAATTGATTTAAAAGATAAAGAAATAAAATTTTAATTAAAAGCTTGACTTTAATTATTCAATGAGTTATTATTATAAATGTCAGCAAGGGCTGGCTCAAATATTTAAACCTAAAAGGGGATTAAAACAAAATGGCTAAAGCAGTAAAAAGAATTGACAATCAATTAGAAAGAGGACTTGTAGCTGAAAATACCGCAGAATATAAAAATGTTGATTATCGTGATATTTTTGTTCCAGAACAAAATGATGACCTAGGAAATATTCGTTACAATCTTGGTACTGAAGCAAAAAGAGATGAGATGAGAATGGATTTACTGGCAGAAGGTAAAGTGATATCACCAGTTTATGCCTTTGTTCTTAAAAGTCACCCAAGTGGTAAAAATTTCCAGCTTATTCATGGTTACAGAAGAGTTGACGGTGTCCAGACTCTTAATGATATGGGTATCAATGATATTCAAACATTACCAGTTATAATCTGTGATGAGCCAACTGTTTCAGAATCAGTTCGTAAACATTTAACCCTTAATAACGCAGAACCTATTACTCCGATTGAAGAAGGTAGAGCATACGCTAAACTTATTGAAGTTGATAGTCTTACTAATAAACAGTTAGCTGAACAACTAAAAAGAGCTGAAAGTCATATCCATAACATGATTAAGATATACAAAACAGCTTCCACCTCCAAAGTTGTTGAGGATGCTCTGGTTAATAATAAGATTACTGGCACAGAGATTTTAAAATTAGTGAACAAAGTAGAAGACATTGAAGCTGTTGTTGAAAATGCCATAACCATTGCTAACAATAAAGATAAGGAAAGAGCAACTGGTAGAGATATTCTTGAAGCTATTCAGCTTGTAGAAGAAGGTAAGAAGGCTTTAGCAAAAGAAATTCTTGATGCTACTGATGAAACAGAAGGTAACGATGGTGAAAGTGATGGTTCAGAAGGTTCTGATAATCCAAATATGAATTCTGATATCGAAAAGTTTATTAAAAAACTTGGTAAGTTCATTGATAAAAACAGTCCAGATGCTAATATTAACGATATTCTTAAAGATACTTTTCAACAAATTGTAGAAGCTGAAATGGGATATTTGCCAGTTCCAACTGTGGTTAAGGAAGAAAAAACTCCAAAAGTTAAAAAATCTGACAAAAAAGATGATGCTCAGAATGGCTCACTAAGTCACGAAAATATCAAAGATGCTCTAGATGTATCCGAAAGTGATTTAAGTGTGGAAGGTGCAAGTATTTTAGGTCTTATTGCAGATGTTTTAATGGATGAGGAAGTTGGAAGTAGTTTAGCAGTTAATGATTTTCATGTAGCCAGTTTAACTCCAAAACAAGTTGACAAACATATTCACAGTCTTCAGTTAAAAGGTTATATTGAGTTAGAAGAAAATGATGATGAAGAAATGGCAATGATTCTCACTGAAAAAGCTGAAAAGTTTTTAGCTACTGTTTAATTGTATTGCCCCTTCTGGGGGCTTTAATTTTATTATAAAATATAAAGGAATAAACAAAATGTCTGATGAAAAACTTAATTTAAATAAAAGAAAAAATCAAATAGAAAAGATTTTAAAAATAGAGAATACACAGTTTGTAACTGGGAAAGAAGATGAATATGGTTATTCTTATGATGGTGTGATTATAACTACAGATAAACAAGAAATAAAAATTGGGATAGATGATAGCTCCTCATGTTGTGAAAACTTTGACTTTATTTCTTCAGAAGATAATTACAGAAATTTTATAGGTAGTGACCTTTACAGTATTAAACAATCTGATTATTTACTGAAAGGTAAAGATATCAATATTCCAGATTTAGATGAAGGTGGCTCAATGTTTATTAATGTTGAAACATCAAAAGGTTTATTGCAGTTTGTTTGTTATAACTCACATAATGGTTACTATTCACATAATGCTATCGTAATTTCCAGACAATTAAATTTATCAGAAGAATTATAAAAGGAGAATAAAATGTTTAATTATCTTGAATTATTCGCAATAAATAACCATCTTGAAGCTTATCTAAATGACCTACAGAGTATGCAAAAGGAAGAGCAGAAAGAGGTTTTGAGATTATCAAAAGGAATTACTAACAAACTGATTATGGAAGGGGATTTTTTAGAGAAAAATGCTAATAATGATGAATATTATTTTGGCACTCATCTGGTTTTATTCGACACAACTGAACTTGATTTTCTTTTAACATCTATGTACCATGTTCTTTCCTCCGATACAGTTCAAAAGGATAGGAGGAAAAATATTGATTTTATAAATACACTTACCAGTCTATTATATAAACTTTATGAATACTATAAACAGACTAACTGGCAGCTAGAACAATTTGATGAAAAGGCTTATATATATATTACAGAAGGGGTGAAAATCTAATGATTAGTATTAAAACGGAAAGTGCAAGATACACAATTTTAGAGAAAAATATGAATCTCAGCTTTTATGGCTCAGATGACCTTAAGAAAGAAATTTTAACTAAATTCACTGAAACTCATATAGATGGCAAAATGGAACAAGGCAACTGCTCTTGGTGCGCTTTAGGTACTCTCTCAAGGGTTTTCCCTTATAGTGTAGACGATGCTTTAAGGGCATTTTATAGATGGGATATATTAAGAATGACCTTATCTGAACAATCTGGTTTACCAATTTCATTCTTACATTTAATGGAAAATATTTATGAAGGCTCACAAACAGAGGAATCTGAGAAGGTTGTAATAGACTTTCTCACAGCTATTCCAGTAGGTGTGAATTTGAAAGAAGGTTCTCCAGAACTGATAAGATTTCAAGAATTTGCCAATAAGCAATTTAAAAGACTTTTTGGTAAATATCATAAGGATAATAACTTTTCTTTTGAAAAAAACTCTCTTGAAAATGATAGTACAGAAAGAAAAGTTGAAAATTTAGCCAAGAAATTCATTGATTTCTTCCATACTATGCAACCAGAACCAATTATAAAGGAGTTTAAATAAGATGTTTGAAAATACAGAAGAAATTCAATTGGTAAAATCTTTTATAACAAAATTTGATGAAGCTCTTGAAATAACTAAAGATTTATTATCAGACCTTAATTCTTTAAAAGAAAATATTGAGGAAATTGATTTTATACTAAATAGTCTGGGAAATTATAAAGCTCTTGACATACAAACTAATACACTTAGTGTACAACTCACACCAAGTTATTATGGTGATGTGTTCAAAAGTTCTGTAGAATTTATTAAATCAGAGCTAGAGAAGAAAAGGGTAGCCTATTTACAAGATTTTAATCTTTTATGTGTAAAATATAATTTGATTTTAAATATAAATGATGAATATATGCCTCCACCTTTTGAACATATTAAAAATAAAGATGTGGGAAATTTTATGAAGGGGACTGGAGTC
>JBKJQV010000036.1:0-5277 GCA_046593815.1 Sediminibacterium sp.
GGTTAACTAGTGCCGACCCAAAAAAGCTCGAAGACTTCTTAAGATTCAAGCAACAAAATGCAGCTTTAGACAAAGATGAAAATCCGGTTTACCTAGCCCAAAGCGAATGGTTTTTAAATACGGAGATTACCAATAATCCTGATATTACCTTTCATTTTACCAGTGAAGTTCATAAATAAGGAATAGTTATTTATTTATTAGATTATTGAGGTATTGAGTTTATAAGGTTTAAAGTGTTTACAACAAATACTTTATAAACCATATAAACTTTATACTCTTCATATATACTTACCTTTATGTTATTACGTTATTAAGCCAATGTCTTCTCCTATTTTTAACCGAATATCGAACCCACCGGTAGAAATACTAATGTTGAATAAACTGGGTTTCGGTCCAAATGCTGCATCATTACAACGTATAAAGGAGTTGGGTACTAAAGGGTATATAGAAGAGCAGTTAAATCCCGACGATTCACAAGATGATTTATTGATTAAAAAACTAAAGGAAGCTTCATATCCTATTTCTTACGATCAATATACTTCAGATGGTTCAAAAAAATCAATCAAAGAAAATAGGTATTACGAATTAATCGATGCTCCATTAAGTCGCCTATGGCCTTTATATAATCCTTCTGTTAGTTATGAAGAAAAAATTTATCCAGCAAAGCAAGTTTTTGGTGCATCAATCATAAGAGGGGTTTATAGCAAATGGCAGTTGAAAGAATTATTGGTAGATTTTTGGCACAATCATTTTAATGTTAGTGTTAAGATAGATGATAGGGTGGCAATAACATTTCCTATTTATGATAGAGAAGTAATTCGCAAAAATGTTTTTGGAAATTTTAGACAGCTATTAGAAGGGGTTGCAAAAAGTGTTGCAATGCAATGCTATCTCGATAATGCAAGTAGCAAAGCGAGTCCTGCTAACGAAAACTATGCGAGAGAATTATTTGAATTACATACATTGGGTGCAGAGCATTATTTAAATCATTTATATAATAGATGGAGAGAAGTGCCTGGCGCATTAGATGGAAAGCCAGAAGGTTATATAGATGAAGATGTATATGAAGCAGCGAGGGCATTTACTGGTTGGACAATTTCCGATGGTGCCGATGATTGGAAGGGAGGAAGGTTTGCAAATACTGGAGAGTTTCATTATCAAGAGCAGTGGCACGATAATTATCAGAAAAGGGTACTTGGCGTAGAGTTCAACCCCAATCAACCTCCAATGAATGATGGCAAAAAAGTGTTGGATTTATTGGCTAATCATCCCGGAACGGCAAAATATATTTGCAGAAAATTATGTACCAGAATTATTTCCGATAAACCTAGTGAAGCTATAATTGCATTAGCAGCAAGGGAGTGGATGATGAATATTGATAGTGCCGATCAGATAGCAAAAGTAGTTAAGGTAATAGCAATGTCTGAAGAGTGTAGATTAACATGGGGTGAGAAAATAAAGCGACCATTAGAATTGGTAATATCTACTTTGAGAGCAATAGATGCCAATGTAACCCCAAATGATAATTTAATGTGGGCATTGTTACAAATGGGTCAACAGCCATTTGCTTGGCCAACACCAACGGGGTATCCCGATCAATCGGAGTATTGGATAAATGCAGAAATGTTGTTGCGCAGATGGAATTTTCCAATTAATGTTTTGAATTATTATTGGCACAATTATGCAAAGGCAGATCTTGCCGATCAAATTCCCGAGCAGCACAAAACTTTTAAAGAAGTAACAATTTATTTTTTAAAACGAATATTGGGATATGTGCCCGAAGGAGATATCTTGCAAAACCTCAGTGTTTATTTTGCAGATGGAGGAAGGCCCGAAAGAGAAATGTTTGGCAAAGGAAGTTTAAGAAATGAAAAAGTAAATTGGTTGGTAAGCGCTATTTTATTGTTACCCGATTTTCAGGTTAGATAATATGCAAAGAAGAGATTTTATACAAAAGTGTAGTTCAGCAACGGCTGCAATGATGCTTACTGGTATCACTGGTATTTCTATGCGACCAACTTACATGCCTAATAATGAAATTTTTGTAATGGTATTTTTAAGAGGTGGGTGCGATGGATTACAATTAATAGCACCTGTAAGTGATCCACACTATTTTGCAGATAGAGAGCCAGCGTTGCGCGTTTCAGAATCTGGCGAAAATGCAGGGTTGAAATTAAAGAATGGTTTGGGCGATGTAGATTTTCGATTTCATTCATCTGCATCGCAATTAAAAGAGTTATATGATGCTGATCAGTTGGCTGTTATACATGCATGTGGATTAACAAACGGTACTCGCAGCCATTTTGATGCGCAGGATATGATAGAAAAGGGCATACAGAGTAAGAAAAATATTTCGGAAGGTTGGTTGGCGAGATATTTAAATTCTATTTCAGATAAAAATAATTTTAGTGCAATAGCTGCAGGTAGTAGTATGCCATTGAGTTTATGGGGAAGCCCAACAGCCATTTCAATTAATGGGTTGAATGATTTTGCTATACAGGCTGATGGTAATTTTAATAATTTGATTCGAAAGTCGTATAATGATCAATCACAGTTAGGTAAAACTGCATTGCAAACATTTTATACAATTGATATGTTGCAGAAAAAAATTCCTCGAAGAGTAAATGGAGAAGCTGCACAGTATAAGCCTGATAACGGGGCTATTTATAAAGATGATGATTTTGGTAAGAGTATGAAAAATTTGGCACAATTAATTAAGCTAGATATAGGTTTGCATGTGTCAACAGTTGATTATGGTGGATGGGATACTCATGAATATCAAGCGTATCGTTTCCCAGATTTGGTAAAAAGTTTGAGTCATAATTTGCATGCATTTTATAACGATTTAAATAAGTACCAGAGTAGGTTAACAATATTGGTAATGAGTGAGTTTGGAAGAAGGGTAAAAAGCAATAAAAGCAATGGTACCGATCATGGTTTTGGCAATGCAATGATGGCATTGGGTGGCAAAGTAAATGGGGGGAAAATGTATGGAAATTGGAAGGGATTAAAAACAGAGAATCTAGACAATGGAGTTGATCTTGCAGTAACAACTGACTATAGAACCATTTTACATGAAATATTAACCAAGCGAATGAACGTAACCGATGCTATGAAGTATGTTTTACCATATTATACTCCTGCAGCACCAATTAATTTTTTGGGATAGATTAAATTTATAATGATACATACCGAAAAACATTTAAAAAATTCAGATTTTATAACCGATATGGTTATAGGAATGAGTGATGGATTAACTGTTCCTTTTGCATTAGCAGCAGGATTAAGTGGGGCTGTTAGTAACAATTCAATTATTATAACAGCGGGTATTGCCGAAGTAGTAGCAGGCTGTATTGCAATGGGTTTGGGTGGCTACCTTGCAGGTAAAACAGAACAAGAACATTACGAAAGTGAATTAAAAAAAGAATATGAAGAAGTAGACAATATACCCGAAAAAGAATTAGAAGAAGTAAAAGAAGTATTTGCAGAATATGGCTTAGATGAAGCATCGCAAACTTTAATAGCCACTCAGTTATCAAAAGATAAAACAAAGTGGGTAAATTTTATGATGAAATTTGAATTAGGATTAGAAAAACCCAATATAAATAGGGCAAGAAATAGTGCCCTTACCATTGGTGCTGCATATTGCGTAGGTGGCTTAATACCTTTGTCTGCGTATTTTTATACTCCAAATCCTCAAGATGGGCTTTTAGTTTCTGCAATACTCACAACTATTTGTCTATTTATTTTTGGTTATTTTAAAAGTAAAGTAACTGGCCAACCACTAATTAAAGGTGCATTAAAAGTTACTGTAATTGGTTTAATTGCAGCTGCTGCTGCTTTTGGTGTTGCTAAATTATTTTCTTAATTAGTATAGATATTTTTTTTTCTCTTTTAAGATTTTTGATATAATATTTTAAATTTATACTTATGAGTAATCTTTTAGAAAAAGATTTAGTTGGAAAAATTGGCAATCAAAAATATTTATGCACTATAACTTGGCGTAATGGTTCATTTATCATGGATGAACCCGAAAGTATTCTAGGGCAAGACTTAGGTCCTGATCCTTACACAACTTTTTTGGCTTCTTTAGCAGGTTGTACTTTATCTACTCTAAGAATGTATATCGATAGAAAGGGTTGGGAAATTCCTGAAATTTCTGTAAATTTAAATATGTTTCAGGAATCAGATACTACTTTGAATACTTTTATTAAACGTGAAATTATATTTAGTGATGGAACTACTCAAGAGCAAAAAGAAAGATTAATAATTATTGCAAAAAAATGCCCAATATCTAAAATATTAGAAAATAAAATTTCAATTGATACAATAGTATAAACAAATGGATAAAAACAATTTGATTAAAGAATATACGAATGGTGAAATTACCATTGTGTGGCAATCTGGTAAATGCATTCATTCTGGAAATTGTGTAAAAAACAATCCAGCTGTGTTCAATTCCAAAGAACAACCATGGATAAACCCAGAAGCATCTACCACTGAAAAAATAATTGAAACTATTAATAAATGCCCTTCAGGTGCTTTGAGTTATAAGAAGACCGAATCTAACTAATACTTTTCTACCTCACATAATCTCTTTTAACCAACTGTTTCATTATTAAGTTAACAATCTTTCTCCATTTTATATTCTTCTGGTTTAATTACCATTATTCAAAAATAATATAATTGGCGGATCACTTTTTTTCTTAGAAAAAGTAAAGTTGAAATTGAATCCCCAGTTTAAATGTGGGAATGTAGTAATATTTCTCACTAATTGTGTAATATTATTTTATTGAATGGTGGCACCTTTATGTACTAATCATTTTCACCAATAAATATAAATTGAAAAATGAAAACCCAACAAGAATTAGAAAAAGATATAACCAGCGTCACCAATAAAATTCAAGTAGAGTTTCCTGAGTTGTTAAAATATATTAATGAAATGCCAATAAAAGACTCTAACGAAGAAGATATAAATAGTAAAAACCTAGAAGATTACTATAATTCTTTAAAAGGGCTATTAAATAAATATGCTCAAACGCATGTTGAAAAAACTGTACAAGATAATATCGAGAAGACTGAATTTCCTGAATATAAAGCCTATCCTGCTTCTGAAGATATTTACGAACAAAGCAAAGAAGAAAGTGAAATAAATCCTGAAGATACTTCTAAATTTAAAATACCAAATGAGAGTAATGGATTAATGAACTAAAAAGACTTTAGTGAATGTATGTCGGGTGATGATTTAGTGGAAGATAAAAGTTAACAAAAAATATA
>JBKJQV010000183.1:0-12700 GCA_046593815.1 Sediminibacterium sp.
GTGGAGATTTATTAAGTACTTTATGAAACTATTAATCTGACTAATAAATAAAGAATAGACGGACATAATAAATCTCCACTATCATTTCTACTTCAACTGCCATATTATTGGGTAGGGTATTGGTGCCAATAGCTGATCGAGCATGTTTTCCTTTCTCTCCCAAAATCAATACCATTAAATCCGAAAATCCGTTCATTACTTTTGGTTGATCATAAAATGTAGCTGCACTATTTACGAGTCCGAGCACTTTTACTATATGTTTTATTTTGCTTAAATCTCCCAATTCCATTTTTAAAACAGCCAGTTGATTTATTGCAACCAATCTTGCAGCCTCATACCCGTTTTCTATTGTTAAGTCCTGTCCCAGTTTACCAATAATATAATTACCATCCGATTTTAAAGGTCCTTTTCCAGAAAGGAATAATAGGTTTCCAACTCTAACTACGTTTATATAATTTGCAATTGGAGAACTAACTTTCGGTAATACAATACTCGCTTTAAGTAAATTATCTTCTGGAGTTTGTGCTTTACAGAAAGCAATAATGAAAAGGAATAAAATTGCAGTTGTTGCTTTTTTCATTGTAAATTATTTAGTGTAATAAATTTAGTAATTTAAGTATTTCTCTCTTTTAAAACCAATTGAATATCCATAATGTTTACGTTTAGTAGCATATTTATAGAATATTAGTAAACATATTAGTCCATTTAATTAGTAGGATATATATTTGCCAACTAATTTAAGATATATGGCTTCATCGGTGAATTGTCCGGTTGAAATGGTAATTATTAATGAAAATAGAGTGCGGGTGAATGCGTTTATCGTATTTTCTCTTTTATTGATTTATTTACTGGTTCCTAATTTGTTCATTCCTGCTTTTCTTATGATTGATTTTTATTTAAGAGCGTTTCAAAATGGAAAGTATAGCTTTTTAAATTGGATAAGTGCTAAGGTTGAACAATATGGATGGATTAATAGTAAACCTACAGATAGGGCACCTAAACGTTTTGCTGCAATGTTAGGAATGTTTTTTTCGACTATTTTGTTTTTATCAATGATAACTAAATTGTATACTGTAGCTATTTTTATAGCTATTTGTATAGCTTCATTCGCCTTTTTAGAATCATTTATTGGATTTTGTGTAGGATGTTATGTTTATGTTTTTTTAAATCATATTAAAAGACCTTAGAATGTTTAAACGATATCATATTTTTATTTTCACTCTGGCTATATGTATTACAGGAAATATATTTGCTCAATATCCAAATAATTATCATCAAGAAATTGAACAATGGAAACTCAAACGAATAAGTAGTTTGAAAGATAAAAATGGTTGGCTAAATTTAGCTGGCTTATATTGGTTAGAGCAAGGAAGCAATAGTTTTGGCACTAGTGCGAAAAATAAAATTATTTTCCCTAAAGGATCTTTGCCAGAATTTGCCGGTAAAATGATACTCAAAAATGGAGTTGTTACTTTAATAAATGAAAAGGGTGTAAATATTAAAGTGAATAATGAAATTGTTAAACAAGGAATTATTTTTTCAACTGATTCAATTAAAACTCCTGTATTATCTTATGGTTCTTATTACTGGACCATTATAAAACGCGAGGATAGAATAGGAATTAGATTGAGAAATTACAATAGTCAATTAGCAAAAAAATTTAATGGTACCCCAAGATACGCAACTGATTCTCAATGGAGATTTAACGCTATTTTAAAAGAACCTATTGCACCAACTACTATTCCTATAGTAAATGTATTGGGACAAACAATTCAGATGAAATTATTGGGGAAACTGATTTTTAGTTTGAATGGAGAAGTAGTATCATTAGATGCTGTTGAAGAAGAAAACCAATTGTTTATCATTTTTGGTGATGCAACAAATAGCAAACAAACTTATGGAGCAGGAAGATTTTTATATGCAGATAAACCTGATGCTTCTGGTAGAACGATTGTTGATTTTAATAAAGCCTACAATCCTCCTTGTGCTTTTACTCCTTATGCAACATGCCCACTTCCTCCAAAACAAAATATAATTGCTTTAGCAGTAACTGCAGGTGAGAAAAAATTTGTTTCAATGGACAATCACTAACTAAATAGATTAGTTTATTTTGTTAATTGTTTTCTATTGCATAATTTACCACTTCAAGTGAATTATCTAATTTAATAATTGATTTTTATGAATTTATACAAAGCTGTTTCAACTAAGCTATTAGTAGTTTTAATACTTGCATCTTTGATTAATTTACCTGCATTTGCTCAATCCAATAAAAAATATGATTCTATATATATAGAAAAATTAAAGAAAGAAGTTACTGCTTCAGTAGATGGTAAACAAAAATCAATACAGGAAATGGTGGACATGGTTTTTAGCTTTGGTGAGCTTGGGTTTCAAGAAGTTGAAACGTCAAAATATTTGATAAGTGTATTAGAAAAAAATGGCTTTATTGTAGAGAAAGGAATTTCAAATATTCCAACAGCTTGGATGGCAAAATGGGGTAGTGGTAGCCCTGTAATTGCCCTTGGTAGTGATATTGATTGTATACCTAAAGCATCTCAAAAACCTGGTGTTGCTTTTAAAGATCCAATTGTGGAAGGTGCTCCAGGGCATGGTGAAGGACATAATTCTGGACAATCGGTTGTTATTTTTGCTGCAATTGCTGTGAAAGAATTAATGCAAAAAAATAATATTCAAGGCACTTTGGTTATTTGGCCTGGTGTAGCTGAGGAATTAGTTGCAAGTAAAGCTTGGTATGTACGTGATGGATATTTTAAAAATATTGACGCTTGCATATTTACTCATGTGAGTGGAGACTTTGGTAGCGATTACGGAGATAATGGAGGTAATGGGTTAGTATCTGTAAAATTTTCATTTGATGGAGATGCCGCTCACGCTGCTGGATCTCCATGGAGAGCAAAAAGTGCACTTGATGCTGTTGAATTAATGGATATTGGATGGAATTTTAAAAGAGAACATTTGAAGCCAACACAAAGAAGTCACTATGTTATTACTGATGGTGGTGATCAACCCAATGTAGTACCTTCTAAAGCTGCAGTATGGTATTATTTTAGAGAAAGAACTTACGAAGACATAAAAAGTATGTATGAGGATGGAATCAAAATTGCAGAAGGCGCTGCATTGATGACGGGTACAAAGTTTTCATATCAAATTCTTGGAACTGCTTGGCCCGGCCATTTTAATAAAGTGCTAGGCGAAACAATGCAGGCTAATATTATGAGAGTTGGAATGCCAATTTGGTCAAATGAAGATCAATTGTTAGCTAAAGCAACACAGAAATTAATGGAAGCGCCAAAGAAGAATAGTCAGGGTGAACCAATAGATGGATTAAAATTGGTTATCAATCCTTTAAAAGGTTCTGTACCTTTTTCATGGGGTGGCGGATCAGATGATATTGCAGATATTTCTTGGAATTTACCAACCATTGTTTTAAGGTATCCTGCTAATATTCCCGGTTTAAAAGGACATCATTGGGGTGATGCAATTGCTATGGCTACACCAATTGCTCATAAAGGATGTGTTTCAGGTGCTAAAGCAACAGCATTAACATTAATAGATTTATTTACTAAGCCCGAATTAATAGTGAAGGCCAAAGAATACTTTACCAATGTGCAAACTAAAGATGTAAAGTATATTCCATTCATTACTGATAAAGATCCTGCTCCTATTTATTTGAATAAAGAAATTCAAGATAAATTTAGACCTGAGTTAAAAAAATATTATTACGATCCGAGTAAATACGGAACTTATTTAGAGCAGTTGGGAATTAAATATCCCACACTTTCAAAATAAATTATTGTAACAACTTATTTACTTCATCATTAAATTCGCTAATGAGTTGGTCGTAGTATTTACCTGTGGCCGGACCAGCAAATCCTGTGTGAATTTTCGAAACTTTTTTATTTCGATCTAAAAAAATGGTTGTAGGGAACGCATAAAATTTCTCAAGCGCTGGTATTGCCTCTAGTACTTTAGCATTTTCTGAAATGCCTCCAAATACCATTTCATATTGTATGTCGAATTTTTCTTTAAACCTGCGCATGGTTTTTTGAGCGTACGAAAAATTATTTTCTACTTCAAATTGTATTGTTATAATTTCAATCCCTCTTTGTTTATTGGTTTTATACCATTTAGAAAGGAAAAGGGCTTCATCAGCACAATTTTGGCACCATGTGCCACCAATCGTTACAATTACTGGCTTATTTTGATAACGTTGATCATTCAGCGTGATCGTTTTGCCTTCAATATTTTTAAACGAAAAATTAAATCCCTTATCAGAAGTATTGATTAATGTTAATTCTTTTGTAGAAGGCAGTGCTGCCATTTCATCTTTTGTAGCAATAAAACTCTGCTTGGTTTTTAATCCAATTTGTTCTCCAGTAATTGTGCCGTTTTCATTTATTGTTCCTGTAAATAACAATGGACCATTTCCAATAAAAGAAGAAATATTGAAATGGTTTCCGTAGATGTATCCAAAAGAATACCTCGAATCGCCAGAGACTCTTAAAAAAGTTGCGGTCAATTCTTTTCCTTTCTGTTTAAACAATCCTACGGATTTTACTTTTTTACCAATATCATTGGTAAATTCTACGGCATACTTTCCTGTAATATTGGCTATAGGAGCTAATGTATTTACTCCTAGTTTTTCTGTTTTTTTGGAAGCAGTTACCAATGAAACTAACCCCGTTTTATTTTGTTTTCTAAAATAGCCTGTTAAAGTCTGGTCTTTGTTAATTCCAAATATTATTTCATTATCAAATTGATCGAGCGAAATAAAAAGAGAATCTCTTTTACGAACAACTTTACCACCAGGGTATTTTTCAGTATCATTTATAAAATATAAATATGGTAGATTCTTATAGTTCTTTATCTCAAAAAAAAATGGAATTTCTTTGCCATCATTCAATGGAAATTTTCCTAACCATTTGCCAGTTATTGATAATTTTTGTTGAGGAAATACAATAGAAATAAATAACAAAAGAAATGCAGTACTTACTATTTTTTTCATACTCAAATTAATTAGTTTAAGATTGCAAATCTACTTAATGTAAACTAATTAAATTGTAAAGCTGGTAAGCGGTAATGCTGACTATCATATACAAATAGTTCTTCAATTTCGTAAGTCCAGTATTTATATAAAGGAGATTTTACAATATGTTGATCAGTTTTCTCCTTGTCGATTGTATTAAATATGATCCAGCAAGTTTGGCTTTCCATACTCACAGCGTATGTATCGATAATGCCCTTATTAATTAAATAATTGATATATGTTCTATGGGCAGGAACTAATGTCATAAATTCTTCATCCATTGTAAATTTAATAATTGCCTGAAATTTTTTCATATTTACATTATTACAGATGAAACTAATCAAGTTCTATGCTATCCGTAAAAAAAGGGCAATATGTCAACCTATTGCCCTTTTGTCGGAATAAACTACGAAATTTGACATATTATTTGTAGACTAATGATATGTCTGTTTCGCTGCTCGCAGTTTCTACTATAATCATAAAAATCAATCAATTATTGTTACTTGCCTTTTCCAGATCCCCTATTGTTTGCTCTGCCTCTTTTGTTTTTCATTTGTTCTTTAATTTTTTGTTGATCTTCTGGTGACATGCTATCAAATTTCTTTTTAAGTGTTGATCTCATTTCCTTTTTTTCAGCAGGCGACATTTCATCAATTTTCTTTTTCATATTAGCCCTGAAATCTTTCTTTTCCTCAGGGCTCATATTTGCTACTTTTTCTTGCATAGTTTTCTTATACATTTCTTTTTCTTCTGGCGACATTTTTCCGCCATGTTTCTTTCTATGTGCAGCATCTTTTTTTGAAATAGCATTAGAACTGTCAGCCTTTTTTTCATTGTTAGATTGTGCATTAGAATTTAGACTGAATAAACTAAGTGCCACTAATAAAACGGTAGTTATTTTTTTCATATTTTTTTATTTATTAACTATAAGACTAGTAATTTGCTTCAAGGTTTAATTAAAGGATTTAACTATCTGTTAATTAAAAATAAATATCTTCTATGAAGTATATTTCTTTTGCCAACCCGAATTTAAGTTGAATGGCTAAAGCATCAAACTGAATGTATCTCCATTTGGGATGTTGGAATTGAAAAGCAGCCGCTGCATTTTTTAGGTGTTTCATTTTATCTTTACTAATGCTTTCTTCTGGGTATCCATAATTAAGTGTATTTCTTGTTTTAACTTCTATAAAATGCAAAAGGGTATTTTTAGAGGCGATAATATCCACTTCGTAATGCTTAAATCTCCAATTTCTGGCTATTATTTTAAATCCTTTGCTTATTAAATATTCCGCAGCAATATCTTCACCTTTTTTTCCTGTTTCTTGATTATGTAATTCCATAATTCACTTTTTTTAAACAAGATATTCTTCAATTATGCGTTATCATAAAGAGTAAATACCTATTTATGATGATTAATGAACGGATTTTTAAGATTAAAGGCGTTATTCAAAACTATGCTTGGGGCGGAACTTCCTATATACCCGATTTAGTAGGGTATAAAAATGAGGAAAATAAACCTTGTGCAGAATATTGGATGGGAGCACATTCATCAGCACCATCTACTTTTCAGATCAACGGTGAATTGGATAATCTTAATCAATTAATCCAATCCGATTTAATAGGAACACTTACCGAACCAATTGCAGATCGATTTGGAGAACTTCCTTATTTATTTAAAGTATTGGATGTTCATGATATGTTATCCATTCAAGTACATCCTTCAAAAGAAGAAGCTGAAAAAGGTTTTGATAGAGAGGAAGCAGAAGGCATTCCAATTTCAGCCCCGCATAGAAATTACAAAGACCGTAACCATAAACCTGAAGTTATGGTTGCATTGAGTGATTTTTGGTTATTACATGGCTTTAAAAAGAAATCGGCATTAGAAAAATCCCTAGAGGAAAATCAAGAATTAACCATTTTATTACCTCTTTTTAGAAAAGATGGGCTAAAAGCTTTGTATCAGTTTATCATGGAAATGGAACAAGTAGATGTTGATTCTTTACTAACTCCAATAATTAAAAGAGAAATTAGAAATAAAGTAGATGAGAAACTAACTAAACAAGATCCTGGATGGTGGGTTGCTAAGTTGTACCAAGGGAAAGAATTGAATGGAAATATTGATAGAGGCATATTTTCGATTTATTTCTTTAATATAGTACAGATTAATCCTGGAGAGGCTATTTTTCAAAAAGCAGGAGTACCACATGCTTATTTAGAAGGTCAAAATATTGAATTAATGGCCAATAGCGATAATGTGCTTAGAGGTGGATTAACGCCAAAGCATGTAGATGTGCCAGAACTCATGAAACATACACTATTTGAGGAAATTATACCCGAAATTATGATGGGAAATTCAGCAAGAGTTGGTGAAAAGGTATACCCTTGTCCAGTTCCAGACTTTGGGATTAGTAAAATTGAGTTAAATGCAGGATCAACTTATAATGCTTCAGCTGAATCCTTCGAAATTATTCTTGTAACCGAGGGCGGTACATTGGTTAATAATAGTATTGTTCTTAAAAGAGGTGAAGTAATAGCATTGCTCCCAGGGGCTGAATACGAGCTTTCTGCATCAGGGAATTGCATATTGTTTAAGGCATTTGTACCCATTCTTTAACATTATTAACATACTGGGTAAAAATCAAATGGAGCTATACATATTTACGCCTATTTTTGCATAGAAATATAGAATAATGAATATGAACAAGAATTTATTAACTGCGCTCAGTTTAACAATATTAGCAACAGCACTTTACAGAATTATTCCAAATAGAACTTTTGGTTTTGCACCTCAAATTGCAGTTGCCATTTTTGCTGGAGCTTTGTTTAACAATAATAAAAAATATGCTTTTTTATTACCATTAATATCTATGTTGGTTTCTGATGGGATTTTTCAATTGTTGTATTTAAATGGATTATCTACTATACCAGGATTTTATAGCGGTCAATTATTAAACTACATTTTATTTATTGGTTTAACTTGTTTTGGATTTTTTATTAAGAACAATAATATTACTTCAATAGCTGTTGCTTCATTAGCTGCTCCAACAACTTATTTTCTACTTTCAAACTTTTTAGTTTGGATAGGTGGGGGTGGATACCATCATCCAAAAACCATGGAAGGATTAATGCTAACAATGACCGATGGATTACCTTTTTATAAAGGAAGTTTATTAGCAACAGGTTTGTTCTCTGCTATTTTCTTTGGATCTTATTTCTTAGTGCAACGATTTTCTTTATCAAAACAAGTTGCTAAGTAATTTTTTATTTATTTTCTGATTCGTAAAAATGATCAATTAATAAGTGGGTGCCATCAGCAGCAGCAGTTGCTAACTCATCGCACCGATTGTTCATTGGATTATCGGCATGTCCTTTTACCCATTCGAATTTAATATTGAACTGCTTTGATAAATCATAGTATTTCAACCACAAATCTTTATTTTTCTTTCCTCCCTTGAAGTCGGTTTTTATCCAAGTATTCAACCAATTTTTTTGAACACTATCTACAATATATTTGCTATCTGTAAATATGGTAATTGGGATATCTTTTTTTGTTAATGATTGCAAAGCCACAATTACTGCTAATAATTCCATTCTATTATTGGTAGTTAATCGATAACCTCCAGCAATTTCTTTTTGTTTATGTCCCCATAGTAAAACAACCCCATAGCCGCCTCTTCCAGGGTTGCCTCTAGCTGCGCCATCTGTATAAATATGAAGTGGATGAGACAAAATGAGTTAAGAATTATGAGTTAAGAATTATGAATTATGAGTTATGTGCTCAAAGTTAATTCTTTCTAATATTGGCAAATAAAAATTAAACTTGAAATACACCAGTATTAAAAGTCGCCATAATTGGATTAGTATTTGCAGCTTTAATACCTTCTGAAATTACTTGTCTGGTTTCTGAAGGATTAATAATTCCATCAACCCATAAACGAGCGGCTGCGTAGTAAGGAGTAGTTTGTTTAAAATATCTATCTTTAATAGTATCTAATAAATGTTTTTCTTCTTCAGGACTTACTTCTTTTCCTTTTGATTTCATAGTGGCAACTTGTATTTGTGCCATTGTTTTTGCTGCTTGATCTCCACCCATAACAGCAATTTTTGCAGTAGGCCATGCATAAATAAATCTTGGATCATAAGCTTTACCACACATTGCATAATTTCCTGCACCATAACTATTACCAACAACAATGGTAATTTTTGGAACAACGGAATTAGCAACAGCATTTACCATTTTAGCGCCGTCTTTTATTATTCCACTATGTTCACTTCTACTTCCAACCATAAACCCGGTAACATCTTGTAAGAAAATCAATGGAATTTTTTTCTGGTTACAATTCATAATAAATCTTGCTGATTTATCAGCACTATCGTTATAAATAACACCTCCTAGTTGCATTTCACCTTTTTTATTTTTGCAGGTTAATCGTTGATTAGCAACAATACCTACAGCCCAACCATCAATTCTTGCATAGCCACATAAAATTGTTTTACCATAGTCTTTTTTGAATTGATCAAATTCACTATTGTCTACCAATCTCTCAATTATTTCGAGCATGTCATAGGGTTTCAAATTTCCTTCAGGAATAATATTATAAATAGAATCGATTGTTTTAATTGGATTTGTAGGTACAATTCTATTGAAGCCAGCATTAGTTCCAGAACCTAGTTTGTTCATTATTTTTTTGATATGATCTAGGCAATCTTGCTCAGTTTTGAATTTATAATCAGCAATTCCGCTAATCTCTGTATGTGTTGTAGCACCACCTAGTTCCTCATTATCAATCACTTCACCAATGGCAGCTTTTACCAAATAGGAGCCCGCTAAAAAAATACTCCCATTTCCTTCAACCATTAATGTTTCATCACTCATTATTGGTAAATACGCACCTCCAGCTACACATGCTCCCATAACAGCAGCAATTTGAGTAATTCCCATTGCACTCATTCTAGCGTTATTCCTAAAAATTCTTCCAAAATGTTCTTTGTCGGGAAATATTTCATCTTGCATTGGTAAGAAAACTCCTGCACTATCAACTAAATAAATAATTGGTAAGTTATTTTCCATTGCAATTTCTTGCATTCTCAAATTCTTCTTTCCAGTAATAGGAAACCATGCACCAGCTTTTACTGTTTGATCATTGGCAACTATTACACATTGTCTTCCACTTACATAACCAATTCCAGCAACTGTTCCTCCCGCAGGACAACCTCCTTCGGCTTCATACATTTCGAAACCAGCAAATGCTCCAATTTCTATAAATGGTTGTTGATCATCACATAGATAGTCTATACGTTCCCTGGCAGTTAATTTATTGCGCTCTTTTTGTTTTTCTAACGACTTTTTCCCACCACCGAGTTTTATTTTTTCGAACTGTTGATTTACATCACTAACCAACATTTTCATCCAATCTTCGTTGCGGTTTAATTCTAAATTCATGTACGAACAGTTGTTAGTTTACAAATATAGGTTAGTTCATCATTTTTTACTAAAAATCCATGCTCTATCAATAATTATCCTTCAATCAAATCCACTATATTTATCCCATGACTTATGATTATATTATTATTGGGGCAGGATCTGCTGGTTGTGTTTTAGCCAACAGATTATCAGAAGATGCAACCAAAAAAGTATTGTTGATAGAAGCTGGCGGACCAGACACCAAGCAAGAAATTCATATTCCAGGTGCATATACTAAACTAAATAGAACAGAAGTTGACTGGCAGTTTTGGTCTGAACCTCAAAAAAATATAGATAATCGTAAACTCTATGTACCAAGAGGGAAAACCCTTGGCGGAAGTAGTGCTACCAATGCAATGGCTTACGTAAGAGGAAATAAAGCTGATTTTGATGAATGGGAAACACTAGGGAATAAAGGATGGAGTTTTAAAGAGGTATTACCTTATTTTAAAAAGTCTGAAAACAATCAAAATTTTGAGTCTGAATACCATGGTAATGACGGACTACTTTCAGTTACACTTTCAGAAGAACCAAGTCCATTTGCTGAGGCTTTTATTGAAGCATGTGCTCAAACTGGAATGGAGAAAAACAATGATTATAATGGTGCCATTCAAGAGGGTGCTCATTTGTTACAATTCACTATTAAAAATAATAAAAGACATAGTACTGCAGATGCTTTTTTAAAGCCAGCAATGAAAAGATCAAACCTTACAATAAAAACCAAGGCATTGGTTAAAAGAGTAATAATTGAAAATGGACAAGCTACTGGAGTTGAAGTAGTATCATCTTATTCAAATTCTGAAAGAATTAACTGTAGTGGAGAAGTAATTGTATCTGCAGGTACTATTCAGTCGCCACAAATTTTAATGCTTTCAGGTATTGGCGATCCAACAGAGTTAAAACGAGTAGGAATTGATGTACTTAATCCATTGCCTGGTGTTGGAAAAAATTTACAAGACCATGTGTGGACAGGTGTTAGTGCTGAAACAGTTGTAGAAACTGGCAACTCTTTGCTAAAGCCATGGAATATGTTTAAATCAATTACTCAATATCTATTATTTAAAAAAGGACCTCTGCGTAATAGTCCACTTGAAGCCAATGCATTTTATAAATCTAATCCAGCTTTAGAGCGACCTGATATTCAATTTCATTTTGTGCCGTTGGGTATTGCTAGTGATTATTCTACAGACATATACAACATAAACACATTTACAAAAACAGATGGGGTAGGAATTCTAGCCATTTTAATAAGACCAGAAAGTAAAGGAACTATTTCAATAAAATCTGCTAACCCCAAAGATCAACCAATTATTAATTTTAATGTTTTGTCTGCAGATAAAGATGTACAAACACTAATTACTGCTTTAAAAAAATCTATGGAAATATTAACTGCAGATGCTTTAAAAGTTTATACAAAAGGAGGAGTAGATTTCCCGGTTGATAATAGTTCAGATGAAGCATTATTAGTGCATATTAAAAAAAGTGTGGAAACACTTTATCATCCAGTTGGAACTTGCAAAATGGGCAATGATAATTTGGCTGTTGTTGATGAACAGTTAAAAGTTAAAAAGATAAAGGGATTAAGAGTGGTAGATGCTTCAATTATGCCTACGATTGTATCTGGAAATACCAATGCTGCTGTGATTATGATAGCTGAAAAAGCTGCAGATATGATTTTGGCAAAGCTTTAATTGAATTAAATGTTTGCCATTTTGGGGCTTTGCGTTCTATTTACACATTGTTTTCATATTTTGCACCCATAAAAATTTCCATTTTGGCTACCATAAAGAAAACGATTGCGTTAAAGGATAAATTATCTGCTGAACTAACTCCTGCTAAAATACTAAAAGTAAAAGCACCTAAAAAGGTTAAAACTGAATCATCCAAAAAAGCTGATTCAGATGCTAAAAAAGTGATAGTAAAGAAATCGGCCCCTAAGAAAATTGCAAAGCCCGCAACTAAAAAAATCGAAAAAATTGTTGTAGAAAAAAAACTCCCTACAAAAAGTAGCAAGTCTAAAAATGAAAAGGCTACAATTACTTTTAAGTTAAAATTTAATACTCAACAAGGGCAAAATTTATTCATATTAGGGAATCATCTTTTATTAGGTAATAGTATTTTGGAAAATTCCATTCCAATGCAATATTTTAATGAAGAGTTTTGGTTAGTTACTTTAGAGCTCCCTAGCA
>JBKJQV010000307.1:0-22298 GCA_046593815.1 Sediminibacterium sp.
GGTCTCATTTAATTCACTATATGATTTATACCTTAAGGGTAATAAAAAGGTATTAAACAAACAAGCTATTGAAGGAATGAAGCTTTTTTATTCTGCCCAATTAGGGTGTAGTAATTGTCATCAGTTACAAGAACCAATTGAGAAGAATAGTTATTTTAATACAGGTTTATATAATGTAGATAATAAAGGAGAATATCCTACAAAAGATCAAGGTCTTTTTGAGCTTACTAAAAACGAGAATGACAAAGGAAAATTTCGTGTGCCATCACTAAGAAATATAATGCTTACTGCCCCATATACACATGATGGATCTGTTGAAACAATTGAACAAATGATTTCAATTTATCAGCGGGGTGGAAGGATAATTCAAAGCGGAGAAAATGCTGGAGATGGCAAATTGAATATTTATAAAAGTAAATTGATAAAAGGGTTTACTTTAACTTCAAAGGAAAAAGAAAATTTAATTGTTTTTCTTTCTACATTAACTGATACAACTTATCTAAGAAACAACAATATGCTAAATCCATTTAATGAAAATTAGTATGCAAAATATGTATAAACAAAGTTCTTTTTTGATAATATTATTTGTACTAACTAATTGTATAATTGCGCAAAAGAAAACTACCATTTCTAAAAAAATCGCATCAACAAATAGTGTTTATTTAAGAGAGTATAAACAAAGCAGTTTTTCTACTTCGAAACCAGATACCGCTTCATTTTTTGTTGAAAGAAAAAAACAAATTGATTCAATTTTAATGCAATCAATACCAGTTAAATATTACACAGATAAAACCGATGATAAAACTGTATTAGCCCAAGAAATTGCTTTAAACGATTCTTTTTTTACCAAATATATTTACGATTTAAAAACTCATAAACCATTATGGAATGAAATTTTTGGAGTGTACCCTGCAAGACCTGGAGATATAAGAAAAGGGGTTATTGCATTGCCAGGTTCATTAATGCGAGTTGAAATGTATAACTATGCTAATAACCTTACTACAATTGGGTTAGTAAATATTTTCACCAACAAAATAATTAGCGTAGACCACTATCCTCAAACTCAACCAGATATTCCAACTAGATTGCGAAAACTTGCTGTAAATATTGCAGTTAATTCAATTGAAGTAGAAAAAGCACTTGGGTTTAAGCCTTCTGCTGATATGCCAATAATGGCCAGTACAAAAACTGCTTTAAACAGAACAAAATGCGAAAGATCTCAACATTTATGTGTTGCACCCACTTTTGTAAAAGGCAATAGGGCGCTCTGGGTAATTATAGATTTAACAGATAATAAAATAGTTGGACTTAGGTGGACAGATGTTGGAAAAGACGCAAATAAAATTGTAGTGACTGAAAGAAAATTACAGAATGAAAATTTAGCCGATTGTTTTTGTGAAAAAGTAAATACTGTTTCAAAAAACAACTGGAAAGTAGATTATGTTTTAACCGCTTCTGATGGTTTAATGATTAGTAATGTAAATTATAAATCTGCTCGAGTAATTAATAGTGCTAAGTTGGTAGATTGGCATGTAAGTTATTCTGGAACTGATGGTTTTGGGTATAGTGATGCAGTTGGGTGCCCCATTTTTAGCCAGTCTGCAGTTGTTGCAACTGACCCGCCGATCATTGCTGATATTATTGAAGGTGATAGCACAGTAGGTTTTATGTTAGAACAACGATTTTTTAGTGAGCTATGGCCTGTTCCTTGTAATTATAGCTATTCTCAGCGTTTTTTCTTTTATAAGAATGGACAATTTAGAATGACTTGTGCTAGTTTAGGAAGAGGTTGCGGTAATAATGGAACATATAGGCCTGTTTTTAGAATTGCCTTTACTGGGAATAAGCAATCATTTTATGAATACGGCAATGAAAAGTGGAATCTTTGGGGTAACGAAAAATGGCAATTACAACAATCAGCCACTGTTTATTCTGATAAAGGGTATCAATACAAATTAAATACTAGTCCAGAATCTGGTTACTATATTGAGCCTAGTAGGGGACAGTTTAGTGATAGTGGAAGGGGAGATAATGCTTATTTATATATTACCAAGAATCACTTAGATAAAGATGAAGGGGAGGCTGATTTGATCACTATTGGGCCATGTTGCAATATAGATTATAGGCAAGGTCCCGAAAAATTTATTGAACCTTTTGCCGAAAAAATTGTAAACACAGATTTGGTAATTTGGTATGTACCTCAAATGAAGAATGATGATACCCCAGGTTCTAAATATTGTTGGGCAGAAACCTATTACGAGAATGGAATTTACAAAGTTAAAACATATCCATGTTTTGCTGGACCAATGTTTGTTCCATTCACAAAATAACGTATATTGTATTTTTAATTTATGAGTGAAAGAATTAATATTATGATTGCCGATGATCATCCCCTTTTTGTAGAGGGTTTAAAGATGATTTTAGGTAGTGATCCTCTTATTAATATTACTGGAATAGCCAATGACGGTAAACAGTTGTTGTATTTACTTACTCAGCAGCCAGAAACTGATCTAATATTATTGGATGTAAACATGCCTAATTTGAATGGCTTAGATACTATCAAATATATCAAGCAGTCTTTTGTTACTGTAAAGGTGTTAATGCTTTCAGCGTATAACGATAATAAATTGATTGAACAAGCAAAAGTAGCAGGGGCAGACGGATATCTTTTAAAGAATAGCAGCAAAGATGAATTAACAGGTGCAATAAAAAAAGTGGTTAGTGGAGAGCCGGTTTTTATAGTTGGAAACGACCCTGATCCTAAAGATGTTTTTAAAAAACTAGATGTATTCTTGCGTAAGTTTAATTTGACTAAACGCGAGTTAGAAATTGTTTATTATCTAAAACAAACTTACACCAATCAACAAATTGCTGAAAAATTACACCTCAGTATTTATACAGTAGAAACACATCGAAAAAATATTATGCATAAGCTGCAACTAAATTCTCCAGCTGCATTAGTTAAATTTATGATTGAATTTAACGTATAGTTATTGTTGAATTACTACTTTTTTTGGTTGGAATTTATTTCCATTTCCCTCTATAGTTAATATATTAATAGATAAGCCAGATAAGCCAATTACTTGAACTGGTATCATATTATCACCTTTAACTACATTCGTATTTTTAGAGAAAACTACTTTGCCGCTTGAAGCATCAGTAAGCTTTACAGTTAAAACAGTACTTACTTCACTTTTAAATTGAGCAGTAAATTTTCCGCCATTAACTGGGTTAGGGAAAATATTAATTAACGTGGCAGATTGATTCAATATTTCTTCAGAAGTTTTTTTAGAAAATGCGATATTGTTTAGCTGAAGATCAATATTAGTAGAGGTCCCAGAAGTTGTTTCAAAAGCAAAAACAATTGTAGTTATATCATTTGCTTCAATTTTTGCAGATGAATTTACTGCTTTAAAATCATCTAAATTTATTCTGTATTCCTTTAATTCTGTTCCTAAAGGAATGGTAAATTTAAATTGTTGGTCAAAATTTGAAATTGAATTTTTAACTAAAGTAATCTTACAATTAGCATTTGCTTTTGCAGAAAAAATTAAAGATTTAAAGCTAATAAGATTTTCGGTTGTGCCAGCTGCTCTCAAAACTTTATATGCTGTAACGTAATTAGGAGTAGTTGCTTGAATCTTTACATTTCTAAATACTGGATAATTATCGGTATTAGTATTTACTGTGTCATTGATGATTTTATATTCTCTAATTACTGTTTTGGTAGAATCGTAATCTATTCCCCAAGTACCATCACTCATATATACAACATCTTGTAATTGGCCATTTACAAACATGGCAATATTGCTTTCAAATGCATCGCTAATTGGAATTGAAACGGATGATTTGTTATATGTGTTCATATTAAATGGAACCGTACGCTTTGTTTTTATAGTAGCAATTTCGTTGGCTCTTTCTTCTATTTCAAAATATCCTGTATTAAACAGTGTTTTATTATCTATCGTTAGGTTAATTTTTGCGCCATTCCTTTTCCCTTTAATGATAAGGCTATTTGGTAAATTTGCACTTTTGGTATTCTGCAATACCGGCATAATTGCATTCAACTTGTTTAATATATCTAAAGCCATATCTATGCATAAATAAGGAGCAGTTCCCCAAACCTGATAATTAATTAAAGTATCTTCTGCTATATAATCTTTGTTTAACCAATTCGATTGAAAGGAGAATGAATTTCTACCTATTTTTTTGCCAACACTAAAGCTCATCGCATATTCTATATTGCCAGTTTCTTGTTGTAATGTATAACGAACAAAATTTAATTTGTTAAGTGTAAAATTATCAATATTTAACAGCTCCGCACCCTTTAATCTGTCGCATATAGGTTTTGTATGTTCATACATTGCTCCCAAAGTTTTGGTGGCAAATGCTACAGCTTTACATGTATTGTTCTGAATAAAATCAACAGATCTAACTTCAATTGCATTAGTTATACTTGGTATATCAGTAGGTGTAGTTACGTATGTTGTAAACCCTGCATCTAACATAGTATTGGGCATGATTGAAGCAAGTTTCAGCCCATTATTTGTGGAAGTTCCATAACTTTTTATTTGATTTTTTTCTGTTTGATAAAGAGGCATATTTTGGTAATTAACTTCACCATTGGTGCCATTAATGATTTTGGTATAAACTCTTTTGGCGATTTTATCTCCTAGGCTTTTACTTTCTAAACCTCCTGTAAAGCCTGAATAAGACAGTCCACCATCTGCATTAAGTGTAGGAATACTATCTAAAGTGTTTACACAGTTAATAGGACTAACAGTTGCATAAAATAATACGTCATTAAAATCTTGATCACAGTTAATATTATCTCTTCTAATATCTTCAAACCCAATAACAATTCTATTTGTTGCCGAATCCCTGATTAGAACGGTATGTTTTTTATCTGAAGCATTAGTTTCAGGGTTAAACGTAGAATTAGAAAAAAGTGTCCAATTTCCTGAAGTAACTATAGTGCCATTCCAGCCATCAGCCATTAAAACAAAGCCAATACCGGTTTTAGCAGGGAAATTTCCTAAAAAAACTTTATCACCAACAGTTAGTGCTCCGCCGAATCCAGATTTTGAAGCATTCGGGAAGATTATTTTAATTTGACTAGCAGTTGGTGCAATTGTAGGTGGATTGTCTGTGTTGAAAGTATAGTATCCTAAAGCATTTCTATAACCAGCACCCTCATCTACAAATGTTATCCAAACATCAGAAGGACATTTCAAATCTATTGTTTCAGTTCTACCGTCGGCAATTAATCGAGGATTATATATGGGAAGAGGTCTGGTTTCTGGTAAAGTAGTACTTATACTATTTCTGAAAGATGTGGAAACAATGTCTGAAGGATTTACTAAGTAATTTGGTCTACCTTGATTATCGTAAGTGCCAATATATTGGTATTGGGCAGATAGATCTATAAAAAACAGGGTTGATATTAGTAAAACTAATACATGGGAAAAAAATTTAGGCATACAATCTATTTAGTAAACGGTTGATCAATAAATGTCTTGTTTACTATAGGGTACCGACGGAGGATATTGTAAATCCATTACTAAATTATCCAATATCTAAGCTAATAACGTAAAACAAGTATTGATTGGTATAATTCAAACAAGAATTATCTTTTTATTTACCCACTAACTAGCTAATTTTCAGTGTATTATTTAATTTGTGTAAAAACAATGCTTCCAAAAAATACCCTCCATTTGGTATATCATTTTTAATTTTATTGCAATTATAAAAAACTTCATATGGCTGCTTAAAGCTACTTTCTTAACTTCACCGCAATATGGAAATTAATGTAAAAACTGCTCAACAACTTAGACTTACTGAGGAGGAATTTGAGCTGATAAAGCAAAAATTAAAAAGAACTCCAAATTTTACAGAATTATGCGCTTTTAGCGGAATGTGGAGCGAGCACTGCAGCTATAAAAATTCAATTAAATGGTTAAAAACACTACCACGTGATGGAGGAAGAATGTTGGTTGCTGCAGGAGAAGAAAATGCTGGATTAATGGACATGGGTAATGGATTTGGAGTTGTATTTAAAATAGAAAGTCATAATCACCCAAGTGCAATAGAGCCTTTTCAAGGAGCTGCTACAGGAGTTGGAGGTATACAACGCGATATATTTACTATGGGAGCAAGGCCTATTGCTTCATTAAATAGTCTTCGTTTTGGAAATCTTAAAGACAAAAAAACGCAACATCTTTTATCTGGGGTTGTAAAAGGAATTGGTCATTATGGCAATTGTTTTGGAGTTCCTACAATTGGCGGTGAAGTATATTTTGAAGATTGTTATCATACTAATCCGTTGGTAAATGCAATGAGTGTTGGAATTATGCAAGCCGATAAAATGGTAAGTGCTACAGCAAAAGGAACTGGTAATCCAGTAATTTATGTTGGAAGTGCTACCGGTAAAGACGGTATTGGCGGTGCAAGTTTTGCTAGTGCCGATATCTCACACGAAAGTGTTCAAGAATTGCCAGCAGTTCAAGTAGGTGATCCATTTCAAGAAAAAAAATTATTGGAAGCTTGTTTAGAAGTATTAGAAACTGGAGCAGTTGTAGGTATGCAAGACATGGGAGCTGCAGGTATTATTTGTAGTACAGCAGAAATGAGTGCAAAAGGTGAAGTTGGTATGCATATTGATTTAGAAAAAGTGCCTACTCGTCAACAAAATATGAAAGCTTGGGAATTGCTTCTAAGTGAAAGTCAAGAGCGAATGTTAATGGTGGTAGAAAAAGGAAGAGAAGCTGAAGTTGTTGCAGTTTTTGAGAAATGGGATTTAAGTGCAAGTACTATTGGTTATGTTACTGATGATGGGCTTTTAAAATTTTATATGAATGGAATTTTAGAAGCCGAACTTCCTGCTTTTGAATTGGTTTTGGGTGGTGGTGCTCCACAATATATAAGGCAATATAATGAACCTAAATATTTTGAAAATATTAATGCATTTAATATTGCTGACATAGCTGATATTACTGATGTTAAAGCGATTGCAGAAGAATTGGTTTGCTTGCCAAATATTGCTAGTAAAAGATGGGTTTATACTCAGTATGATAGCATGGTTGGTGCTGCTAATGTTGGAACTAATAGTCCTAGTGATGCTTCAATAGTTTTGGCAAAAGGAACAGGTAAGGCACTAGCTATAACCGTTGATTGTAATAGCAAATATGTTTATGCTAATCCATATATTGGAGGAATGATTGCTGTTGCTGAAGCAGCAAGAAATATTATTTGCAGTGGCGGAGAACCAATTGGAGTAACCAATTGCTTAAATTTTGGTAATCCTTATGATCCAGAAGTTTATTTTCAATTTGTTCATGCCGTAACCGGGATGGGTGATGCATGTAGAAAATTCAATACTCCAGTAACTGGAGGTAATGTGAGTTTTTATAATCAAAATCCAGATGGTCCTGTTTATCCAACACCTACTATTGGAATGGTTGGGATTTTAGATGATGTGAATACCAAAATGACACTTGATTTTAAAAATGAGGGTGACCAAATAATATTAATTGGTCACCAGCATAATGATGTTGCATCTAGTGAGTATTTGCATAAGATAAAAAAAGTAGCTTATTCTCCAGCCCCGTATTTTAATCTCGATGAAGAATACAATACCCAACAATTTGTTTACAGTTTAATTCAACAAAAAAAAATTAAGAGTGCACATGACATAAGTGAGGGTGGATTATTTATTACATTAATGGAAAGTGGTTTTTCTGGTAATAAAGGGTTTGATGTTGATCCTTCAGTTGAAATTAGAAAAGATGCTTATTGGTTTGGGGAAGCTCAAGGAAGAATAGTTGTTTCAGTAGCTAATGGTGCAGCTATCCAGTTAATGAATGATGTTAGAGCTGCAGGAATTGCTTGTAGTTTGCTTGGAACAGTAACTAACAAAGAAGTTTTAATTAATGGTGAAAGCTGGGGTAATATTGATAGTTGGAAAGAGAAATACGATACTGCAATAGAAACAATGATTCAATAAATTTGAATGGCTAGCGATAAAAAAATAATTGTTACAGGTGCTGCAGGATTTATTGGCAGTTGTATGGTTCAATACTTAAATGATCATGGCTTTTTAAATTTAATTTTAGTTGATGATTTTGGAGTAGAGGAAAAAAGAAAAAATTGGGAATCAAAAATATTTGAAACAATTGTTGAGCGCTATAATTTATTTAATTGGTTGGATGAACAAAAACCACTAGTTGCTGCAGTTATTCATTTAGGTGCAAGAACGGATACAACAGAATTTGATTATGCAATTCTTGAAGAATTAAATCTAATTTTTTCAAAAGATGTTTGGAATTATTGTACAGATAATGCAATACCCCTAATTTATGCATCTAGTGCGGCAACTTATGGAGCTGGTGAAAATGGATATAAGGATGATCATACGCTACTTAATAAATTGACTCCATTAAATCCATATGGTGTAAGTAAAAATGAGTTTGATAAATGGGCAATACAACAAAAGCAATACCCTCCATATTGGGCTGGTTTGAAATTTTTTAATGTGTATGGTCCAAATGAAAGCCATAAAGATAGAATGGCTAGTGTAATTTGGCATTCTTTTATTCAAATAAAACAAAATGGGTTTGTAAAACTTTTCAAAAGTCATAAAGCTGGATTTAGAGATGGTGAGCAACTCCGCGATTTTATTTATGTAAAAGATGTAGTGAATGTTATTTTTTGGATGATAGAGAAAATGAAAGACAATGCTTGGAATGTAAAATTGAATGGAATTTATAATTTAGGTACAGGTAAGGCTCGCAGTTTTATAGATTTAGTGAACTCAACTTTTATTGGATTAGATAAAGCACCCAATATTCATTTTATTGATATGCCCGAAGATATAAGAGACAAATATCAATATTTTACAGAGGCAGAAATGGATAAATTAAAGCTTGCTGGTTATTCTCAACCATTTTATCCTTTGGAAAATGGGGTTGATGATTATGTTAGAAATTATTTATCATTAGGCAAACAATACTAAAAAAAATGAGGGAACAAAAAATTGCAATTATCGGAGGTGGTAATCTTGGCTCGGCTATAGCGGAAGGTTTGGTTAATAGTACATTTAGTTTGCCAGCTGATATTACTGTTACTAAAAGAAATATATCAACACTTTCATCTTTAGCTACTAAAGGAGTAAATATTAGTAGTAATAATAGAAATGCTGTTGCCAATGCTAATTGGATAATTTTAGCAATAAAGCCATTTCAAATAAAAGAAGTATTAGAAGAAATAAAACCATTTCTGAATAAAGATAAGCACGTGATTATTAGTGTTGTTGCTGGCGTTTGGATTGAAGAAATTCAATCGATTGTTGGCTATGATTTTCCAATTTTTAGGGCAATGCCAAATACTGCAATTGCCATTCAGCAAAGTATTACTTGCATTAACGGGAATGGAGTATCGGAATTGCAAACACAATTTGTAACCAATTTATTTAATCAATTAGGTAAGACTGTTTTTATAGAAGAAAAATTAATGGATGCTGCAACAGTATTAGGTGCTTGTGGCACAGCTTATGCTATGCGATATATAAGGGCTAATATACAAGGTGGAATTGAAATTGGTTTCAGTGCAGCTACTGCTTCATTAATAGCAGCACAAACTGTAAAAGGTGCTGCAGAATTGCTTTTACAAAAAAACACTCACCCAGAACAAGAGATAGATAAAGTAACAACTCCAAAAGCATGTAGAATTGCTGGTTTGAATGAAATGGAGCACCAGGGTTTTAGTTCCTCATTAATAAAAGGCATTGTAACTAGCTACAAAAAAATTATTAATGATATGTAGTTAATTAAGTTTACCCGAAGTTAAATCTAACTGATAGGTTAATGGTGTTAATCTTGAGTAATCTTTGATTATTTCATAACTAGATTTTCCAAACTTTAGATTGCTCTTTATCGGACTTTTTATGCGATCAAAAGCTAAACTGTTTATATCATTAAAAATATAACAACTGCTGCCGAGGTGAGTTAATTTAATATAAAATCCATTTGAATTATTAATAAACAAATTCACTCCATCACTATATCCCCAAGCTTTATTACAAGATTCAGACTCTCCGTTTTTAATAGCAGTTATTTCACAAGCATATATATTTGTTCTGCCATAATTATCATATTTTTTAACAAATTCTACTGTATCAGCAAATGTTTTTTTATTTAAAAAATCTTCATAAGTTAAATAAACCCCTCTTTTAGTTGTTGAAACTTCTCTATATCGTCTAAGTTGTTGATTATAAAAATCATTAAAGTTGAAAAGAGAAATAGCATTTTTTTCGATCTCTTTTTCTGCGTAATTTTTTATGAAAACCTCCGATTTTAAAACCTGTAATAAAGAATCAATCAGCATATCAACACTTTTACTTTCATTGTATTGTAAACTAAAAATACCATTTAATTTTTTTTGTGGGTAGTATAAATTATTGATGAGTGTATAAACATCAAACTCATATTCTAAATTGGTGGTTAATCTTGAGGCTATACTTAAATAAGGTTCTCTAGAACTAGAAGTAAACCAACATTTTCGAAGCACCAAAATCAAGTCTCTGAGGCTTGAGCTATCTGTAATAATATGTGGCTCAATGAAATGTTTTGATAACCATTTTAAAGGTCCATCTTTAATTTGTAGACCAACTGTTTTAATTCCCTTTTTTTTCAAAGCAAGATTTACTGGTAAAAAACCAACTTTAGAAATATCTGAGCGTATATCAATCAATTTTATTTGACGAATCTCTGTTAAATTAATTTGTTCACTGAAATTTACTGTCGGAGCAATTTCTGCAATAGAAAACCCAAGGGTTGAAATTGGAATAAAGCTTTTATTTAGGTTATTGTATTTGCTTAAATTATTAGTTTCATCGATACTTTTATTTAAATTTTCAACTAGTTGCTTATTTTCAATACTTAGATTTGGATTTAGAGCTGGATTTCCAGAAGTTTGATATGATGCTTCGGCAGGTCTTACCGGATTAGTAGGAGGGGGCGTAACAGTTTGGGAAATACAATTAACACCAATTAATATTGAAGCAAAAATCAATAAAAAAAGTTTCATGTAGATTTTTTATTACTTTAATCGCTCTTTCAAAAAGCTAATTGTTTTAGCATGAGCATCTTCAGTTGCTTCTTTATTAAAACTTGGATTACTAGGATTTGCAAACCCATGTCCTGCTTCATATTTATTAGTAGTAATTTTCTTCCCAACACTTGCCATATCAGCTTCAAACTTTAAAACCATAGCAGGTGCAGGACTTTGGTCTTTATTTCCAAAAAATCCAAGTACTTCACAATTAAGCGACTTCAGTTTTTCTAGATTAGTTTCTGGTCTACCATAATACATTACACAACCTGCTGCTTGTTTACCGGCTAGTATGCTAGATTGTAAACTCCACATTCCTCCAAAGCACCAGCCAATAGTAAATATTTTTGCATCAGATCCAACAAAATCAATAGCCCCTTTTACAATACTTTCTAAACGTGCAGTGGTTGCTCCTCTCATTAAAGACATTGCACTATCCGCTGTTGCTGCAACTTTCCCGTCATACATGTCTAATGCAATTACATTTACATTGCCCAATTCTAAAGAGAGTCTTTCAGCCTCTCTTTTAATATGATCATTTAATCCCCACCATTCTTGAACCACAAAAATCCAGTTTTTAGACTTTTTTTTACTTTTTATTAAATATCCCAAAGCATCTTTTCCATCAGGAGATTTAAAACTAATTGTAGATCCTGTTTGATTTTCTAGATTAAATGGAGTTGGGTTTTCATGCAAAGCAGCGAACTGAAAAGTAGAGGCTTCTGCCCTAAATTGCTCACGAACGTCTCCACTAAAACATGATTCATAACAATCAGCCGAAAGTAGCTTTGGAGCTGGAGATTTATATGTATTAGCCAGAAAAGCAGCTGTTGAAATGGCTGCAAAAGCAATAAGTAGTAATTTTTTCATAATATCTTTTATAAGATGTACACGTTAAATTAACACTTTCGGTTGATGAAAGTTTAAATGTAGTGGACTATTTTTCTAGATAGATTATTTGCTGTAGGTTTGTATGACCTCGGAACTATTTCAGTTCATCAATTTCAGGTCAAATAGATGTTCTTTTTGTTGTGTTTTTTGGATTGTGAAAATACTTTTTTTGTATTTACTCACTGATCTAAAAATATGCTATTTGGATTAACTTAATAGATACTAAATTTTTTATATGGCTAAGTATATTTTTGTTACTGGTGGTGTAACAAGTAGTTTGGGTAAAGGAATTATTGCTGCTTCACTTGCTAAGTTATTGCAAGCAAGGGGCCTACGAGTAACTATTCAAAAATTTGACCCCTACATAAATGTAGATCCTGGAACTTTAAATCCTTATGAACATGGAGAATGTTTTGTTACAGAAGATGGTGCCGAAACAGATCTCGATTTGGGGCATTATGAGCGATTTTTAAATATATATACTACACAAGCAAATAATGTAACTACAGGAAGAATTTATCAAACGGTAATTAACAAAGAAAGAGCTGGCGATTTTTTAGGAAAAACAGTGCAAGTAGTTCCTCATATTACAGATGAGATAAAACATAGGATGCTTTTATTAGGGAAAGACGATAAATATGATGTTGTACTTACAGAGATTGGTGGAACTGTTGGTGATATTGAAAGTTTGCCTTTTATTGAAGCTGTTCGTCAACTTCAATGGGAATTGCCTGAAGAAGATGTGATGGTTGTTCACCTTACATTAATACCTTATTTGAAGGCAGCTAAAGAGTTAAAAACAAAACCTACACAGCATAGTGTAAAAATGTTGAGTGAAACTGGAGTACATCCAGATATTTTAGTTTGCAGAACTGAAGAGCCATTGAACAATGATATTAAACGTAAAATCGCACTGTTCTGCAATGTAAAACAAGAAGCAGTAATAGAAGCAATGGATGCTAGCACCATTTACGAAGTTCCTTTATTGATGTTACGTGAAAAACTTGATTTGATTTGTTTAAAGAAAATGAATATTACCAATTATGCTGAACCTGATTTAGAAAAATGGAAGGGGTTTTTAGATAAATTAAAGTACCCTCGTAGCAAAGTAACAATTGGATTAATTGGAAAATACATTGAACTGCAAGATGCTTATAAATCAATACTAGAAAGTTTTGTTCATGCTGGTGCTATGAATGAAGTGAAAGTACAAGTAGTAAATGTGCATAGTGAATTTATTACTGACGAAAATGTTGTTGAAAAACTTCAGGGACTTGATGGGTTATTAGTAGCTCCTGGCTTTGGTAACAGAGGTATTGAAGGAAAGATTATTGCAGTAAAATATGCTCGTGAAAATGGGTTACCTTTTTTTGGAATTTGCTTAGGTATGCAAATGGCAGTAATTGAATATGGTAGAAATGTTCTTGGGTTAACTGATGCTCATTCTACTGAGATGAATACTAAAACAGATCATCCCGTAATTAATATGATGGAAGAACAGAAAAAAATTAAAATGATGGGTGGAACTATGCGCTTAGGCGTTTACCCTTGTGAAATTGAGCCTAATTCATTGGCTCATCGTATATATGGCAAAACATTAATTACAGAACGACATCGACATAGATATGAATTTAACAACGATTATCTTGATCAATTTACTAACGGAGGAATGATTGCTAGCGGAAAAAACAATGAGACTGGTTTAGTAGAAATTGTTGAACTTCCTAATCATCCTTTTTTTATTGGTGTTCAATATCATCCAGAATTAAAGAGTACAGTTGAAAGTCCTGCTCCATTGTTTGTTGGTTTTATAGATGCCGCAAAAAAATACAATGATCGGAAGAGTTCATTAAAATCTTCTTCATTGAAAGATGCAATCATATAGTTATTCAACGGGTTCTTTGATTAAAAGATGCTTATTAAAATCAATCCATTGCTCATCCATGGTTTTTGAAGAATTATTCTCCCATGCTGTAATTGATTCTTCTGCTTTAGTTTTTCTAGCTGTTTGTGTTAGTTCTAAAAAATAATTAATTAAGGTATGATTTTTTTCTGCTAATTCTTTTTCCGTTTCTTCTTGAATTCTAGCTTTTAATTCATAAGTCCCTGTTGGTAAAAGTAATTTAGCTAAAACAGGCATTAACTCTATTAATAATAAAATAACTACTAATAAGTAATAACGAAATGCAACAGCAGCGCTACTTTGAACTAAATGATTTAATGCTTCAACTCGAGTAATGAATCCATTATTTAACAATGATTGAAATAAATCCTGTTCTTTCAAAATTTTATTATCTAATACTTTTAGAGAGCTATCAACATAATTAATTTGAGGATTTAAAGAAGCAACTTGATTTTGGTAATCAGTATCAAGTTTTTCATAGGCCGACTTTTTTGCTAGGGCAATATTTTTCAAGCCTACTTTTTTACTACCACCAGTTCCATCTGTTTCTTTTATAAAATTGTCTCTTGCAGCAGCAACTTCTAAATAACTTTTATTCAATTCATTTTTTGCTGTTTTCTTTTGTTCAATTAAATTATTGCGTTCTTGTTGATAAACTATTTCTTGTTCTTTCATTTTTATTTGCTTGCGCAGCTCATTGTCTATTGAAACCTGTACTTTAACTTCTTTATCAAACAAAAATAATAATGCTGGTTGGGCCATAAATAGTCCAATTGAAATTGCGAGCATTCCTCTAAAAATTATTGGAATTAATTTTTGTTTGCCTGTTCTGCTTATCCCTTTAATTAGTGCTCGATCTATTTGTAAGATTATGCCACCCATAAATATTCCTAATAGGAGAGAAACCCACCATTGAGCTACTACTGTGCTAAAGAAATAGGACCAAGCCAAAGTTGCAAAAGTCCAGGTTCCTAAGACAAGCATTCCAATAATAGCATACCTGTTTTTGTCGATTAAGCAGTCTTTTAATAGTTCTTCTTCAGCTGTAGAAAGCCACCAAAGAAATCTTTTCCTGAGTGAAGGGGATACATTAGCCACCATAACAAAATTTTAATCAGTTATTTATTAAACTATGAAAATTTGGTTGGTTGATGGTTGGTAGGATTGTCAAAGAAACAACGATTTTTTAGTAATTATTGATTTTTAGCCTTTTTTATAGCTATTTTAACTACAATTCAATTTGAAACACGCAAATGTCGATCCAAATACTACCTTTGCCGCTCAATAAAAATTAGTATGAAGACGGATAAAAATTCGGTCATAGGTTTTGTACTGCTTGGAGCATTATTTATTCTATATTTCTGGTATACAGGTCAGCAACAAAATGCTGTTTTAAAATTAAAGCAACATGAGGAAGACTCCTTAGCTAAAGTAGCTGCTGTAAAAGTTAAAATATTGGATACAATTACAGCAAGAATAGATTCTTTAAAAAGAGATACTGCAGTTAGAAGGGCAACTGCTGGAAATTTCACTTCTGCAGCTCTTGGTTCAGAACAAACAGTTATCGTTGAGAACGAAGTATTTATCGCAACTTTTACAAATAAAGGTGCTCAAATAAAAAGCGTTCAATTTAAAAAATATAAAGACGGAAAAGGAAATCTAGTTGTATTAGCAGATAATTCAACTATTGGTTATTCGATCAATACCTCACTTGGTCAGTCTGCAAGCTCTGAAAGTCTATATTTTAATGGAGGTATTGTAGAAGTTAAATCAGATAGTAGTCAGGTTATTCGTTTTGTATTAGAGGCAGCAAATGGCCAAAGAATAGAACACCAATTTATTATTAAGCCCAATAGTTATATGATTGATTGGAAATTGATGATGAATGGAGCTGATCAATTACTTACTAATGGAGCATTGAATTTTAATTGGAATGTTGCTACTACTCAAATGGAGCGAACAGCTGTATATGAGCGGCAAGTATCTAGTGTTTGTTTTTCAGAAGGAAATGCATTTGATTATATTTCTTCAAAAAAAGAACATGTATTCGAAAAAAACATTCAATGGGTATCTGTTGTTCAACAATTTTTTAATAGCACATTTATAGCAGTAAATAGTTTTAATAGTGGTTCAATTAAATGGGAACGGAAAACTGACACAACACATAATCTTGCAACAACATCAGCAAGTTTGCAAATGAAAGTGCCTTCAGCTTCATCTATTAGTATCCCTTTCCAATTTTTTATTGGCCCTAGCGAGTACAAACTCTTAAATAAGCAAGCTCCAGAAATGGATAAAATTGTGAATTTAGGTAGAGATATGTATTCTTTTGTTCGACCAATTAATAAGTACATAGTAATGAAAGTTTTCGATTTCTTTGCATCTTTTGTTGCTAATTATGGATGGGTTGTTTTGCTATTAACTTTGTTTATTCGATTAGTTACTGCCCCACTTACTTATAGTAGTTATTTAAGTGGAGCTAAGATGAAAGTAATGCGTCCTGAATTAGACGTATTAAAGAAAAAATTTGGCGATGATCAGCAAGGCTTTGCAATGGAACAAATGAAATTATTCCGAGAAGCAGGTGTAAATCCGCTTGGAGGCTGTATTCCAGCTTTATTACAAATTCCAATCTTTTTTGCATTGTATAGCTTCTTTAATTCAAATATTGCGTTAAGAGGACAAGAATTTTTATGGAGTAAAGATTTATCATCTTATGATTCAATTGCTACATTACCTTTTATGATTCCAGCATTTGGTAATCATATTAGTTTGTTCACAATCACGGCGGTAATTACAAGTTTTTTAATATCTATTTATAATATGAGTATGACTCCAACACAGGATAATCCTGCGTTAAAATACATGCCATATATTTTTCCATTCATGCTATTATTTATTTTTAATAGTTTGCCTTCTGCACTAACTTGGTATTATACTGTATCTAATATTATTACATTGGCATTGCAATTTACTATTCAGAATTATATCATTGATCATGATAAGATTTTGGCAAATATTGAATTGAAACGAAAAGCACCAAAAACCCAAAGCAAATGGCAGCTTCGTTATCAGCAAATGATGGAAAGCCAGAAAAAAGTGCAGGATTTGAAGAATAAAACAAATAAGAATAAGTAGCTAAATCTAAACCCTTCTTTACTAAGAAGGGTTTTTTAATTAATTTTGGGAATATGAAAAAGTTGAATCTCCTTTTGTTGATAATGTTTCCTGCTATAAATTTAGTTGCGCAAACTAGAGTTGTGGCAGAATGTACAGTTAATTATAGTATACAAATAAATGGTAGTCAAGAGCTCGACAAAGAAACAGAAGCATTGTTAAAATCGAGTAGCAAAACTGTGTTTATTAAAGGGAATGATAGTAGAGTTGACTTAACAAGTGCTTCATTTTTGCAATCATTAATTTATGATAAAAGCACAGGTAATGCTGTTATTATGAGAGAATTAGGCGCTAACAAATTCATGACTAAATTAGATGGCAAAGCATGGATTACGCTAAATGCGAAATATACAGGTATGAAAATTACCTTTGTAAATGAAACAAAATCAATTTTAGGTTATGAATGTAAAAAAGCTATTTTACATTTACTTAATGGAACATCTTTTACAGCTTTTTATGCTGTAGCAATTGCTCCTTCCGTAAAAGAATTCGAATACCAATTTAAAGATATTCCTGGATTTGTTTTAGAGTATGAAACTTATGGCGAAAAGGAACAAAAAATAACATATACAGCAACAAGAATTAATTTAAATCCTGTTCCCGCTTCAAAATTTGATATACCCACAAGTGGTTATAGATTACTTGATTAGTATGTAACACAATTATTATTTATTGTGTTACTGGAGAAGGAGTTTTAAATTTGGGAACTTTCACTTTAAACTTATATGGATATACATAAGTTGTATTACCATTATTGAATTGTAACATACTATTTACCTCACTATTTTCTAAACTCAATGAAGTAGATGGTAGATAAACTCCTTTAAATTGCAAATTCGATTTAATAGCGTTTAATGAGAGACCCTTTTTTGAGTAATTATTTAAATTTCTCAAAGAATATTTGTTATTACGAGTTTTCTCATCTACAATGCCTGTGAAAGAAATCGCAGCAAAAGTCAACTTCATACTTAGTAAAAGTATGGTTGCTAAGGCAATCTTTTTATGATTTATATGCTTCTTCACAATGTAAAGGTACGATTATTCCTAATTGCAATAAAATTAATTTATTATTAACATTCGTTAATAAGGACTTAAAATGGCAAAAATTCATCAACATTGGTATAAAAGTTGCCATTTTTAACCTAAATTGGTATAACCTTTATAAATATGCGAGAAAATCCGTACCGCGAAGACCGTGAAGAAATGAAGGAACTGTTAATGCAGTACCAAAATCTAAAACACGGAAGATCCCACAGTTTTTTAGAAGAGGATGCATTTGAAAGAATAATAGATTATTACGATGAAAAAGATGATATTCCAGCTGCAATGGAAGCCGCAGAAATTGCACTTGAACAATTTCCTTATTCATCTAATTTGATGATTAAAAAGGCTGATCTTCTTTTAGCTACAAGAAAATACCAAGAAGCATTAGATATTCTTGAAACTGCTGGATTATTTGATAGCAGTGATTTAAATTTATATATACTCAAAACCGATGCTTATCTAGCGTTAGATCAACAATCAAAAGCTGTAGAGTTGCTAGAAGCTGCTTTATCATTGTTTGAAGGAGATGAGCGACTAGATTTATTATTTGAATTAGCTGATGTTTATGACGATTATGAAGAGTTTGATAAAGTATTTGATTGTTTAAAATTAATTCTTGAAGAGGAGCCTACTAATGAGGAGGCTTTATATAAAATTTGTTTTTGGACAGATTTCACTGGTCGAAATGAAGAAAGTATTCGTTTACATCAAAAAATTATTGACGATTTCCCTTTTAATGAATTGGCCTGGTTTAATTTGGCTGCAGCTTACCAAGGCATTAAATTATATGAGAAGTCAATAGATGCATATCAATACGCTGTTGCTATTGATGAAAAATTTGATTATGCATATCGTAATATGGGAGATGCATTTTTACGATTAAGAAAGTACAAAGAAGCAATTGAAGTTTTAGAAAAAGTGTTAGAATTAACTAGACCAGAAGATGTAATATATGAGGCAATCGGACATTGTTATCATCGTATGGGTAAATATGGTCAAGCTCGGTTCAATTATAAAAAAGCTGTTCATCTAAATCCTGATGATAGTAAACTACATTATAAAATAGCAGTTACCTATATGCTAGAAGAACAATGGCAAAGTGCTTCTAAACAATTAGAGAATGCTATGCGAATTCATCGAAGTGTTCCAGAATATAACCTAGCAATGGGTGAATGTAAAATGAATTTGAATAAATTTAAAGAGGCCATTCAATTTTTTGGTTCAGTGGTTCGGCATAAACCCAAAAATGCTGCTGGATGGGAAGCTTTGATACGTTGTTTGCTTAAAGCCGAATTGTTTGAAGAGGCACTTGAACAATCGATAGTAGCATTAAAGGCAACTGATGGTAAACCATTATTTTATTTTTATGCAAGTACAGCGTTGTTCGTTTTAGGTAAATCAAAAGAAGCTTTGTTGCAATTAGAAGAAGGGATGAACAAAGCACCTAAGCTTTTAAAGAAATTTATAGAACTAAATCCGTCAATATTGCAGAATAATCTAGTTGTTGATATTATAGCTCGATACAAGAAAGGAAAGAAAATTTAGCAAATTAATTTAGGGTTAATAGTCTACTAATACAGTCTGTTTCAGCTGATTTTTGTATTTTTGCAGTCGAATAAAAAAAGTGTATGAATTTTAATCTTACTCAAATACCAGAAAGAACAGCACAACCACGTATATCAGGATTAACCATGGTTATGGATAAGGGCCTAAGTTTTAATCAGGTAAAGGATTTTATGAGTGTTGCTAGTCCACATGTTGATATTGTTAAATTGGGTTTTGGAACAGCTTTTGTTACTCCTAATCTTCGCGAAAAAATTGAACTTTATCAATCATATAACGTTCCATTATATTTTGGCGGTACTTTGTTCGAAGCGTTTTTAATTAGGAATCAGTTTGAAGATTATATTAATGTTTGTAAAGATTATGGCATTAAATACATTGAAGTAAGTGATGGTTCAATAACTATTCCTCATGCTGAAAAATGCGGTTATATCGAAAAATTAACAAAGCATGTAACTGTATTAAGTGAAGTAGGTAGTAAAGATGCAGCTCATATCATTCCACCATATAAATGGATCGAATTGATGCGAGCAGAATTAGAAGCAGGTTCTTCCTATGTAATTGCTGAAGCAAGAGAAGCAGGTAATGTGGGTATATATAGAGGATCAGGTGAAGTGAGAGAAGGTCTTGTGCAAGAAATTCTTACTCAAATTCCTGCTGAAAAAATAATATGGGAAGCACCTCAAAAAGCACAACAGTTATACTTCTTAGAATTAATTGGTTGTAATGTAAATTTGGGTAATATAGCTCCAAACGAAATAATACCATTAGAAGCAATGCGTATAGGTTTAAGAGGTGATACATTTGAATTATATCTCGATAAAAAATAATTATGCGGACATATGGACTTATTGGCTATCCGCTTACTCATTCCTTTTCAGAAAAATATTTTACTAATAAGTTTAAGTTACTAGGTATAACAGATGCTGAGTATTATACTTTCTCAATTCATTCTATTGAAGAATTAAATCTGATTATTAAAACATATCAAAATCTTTGTGGTATTAATATTACAATTCCGTATAAAAAGCAAATACTTGCTTTTTTAAATGATGCTGATGATACTGTTAAAGCAATGAATGCCTGTAATTGTATTAGTATTAAAGATGGACGATTAGTTGGTTATAATACCGATGTTGTTGGTTTTGAAAACTCATTAAAACCTTTTCTAAAGCCAAATCATAGTAAAGCATTGATTTTAGGAACTGGTGGAGCAGCAGCAGCGGTTGAATTTGTTTTTAAAAAACTGAGTATTAATTACCATTTGGTATCGAGAAAAGCAAGTCCTAGTAATTTAACATATAGCGACTTGAACGAATCAATAATGGATGAGTATAATTTAATTATTAATACCTCACCAGTTGGTCAGTTTCCTGAAATATTACAATCCCCATCTATACCATATCAATTCATTAATAGTAAACACCATTTATTCGACCTAATTTACAATCCAGCTGAAACCTCCTTTTTACAAAAAGGGAAAGCTAAGGGTGCATCTATTCAAAACGGCTATGAAATGTTGGTTTTACAAGCAGAAGAGAGTTGGAGAATTTGGAATGAATAATAAATAATTTTATTTTAATTTATTCATTAATTCTTCTGAGATAGTCACTTTCTTTTTTAGTTGATAATCATATAAAATCATTCCGGTTTTTGCTTTTACTGCAAGTATTTTATCTGCCGAATTATAAATTTCAATTTTATAATAAAAGTCAAAACCTATTTTGTCAAAATCAATAGCTGCAACTGAAACAATTAACTTATCTGCATAGTTAATTTCTTTTTTATATTCTACTAACGCATCTGCCATAATCAATCCCAAACCTTCAATATTTAGTTCTTCATATCCTTTATATAATAAATATTGCTGACGAGCTTCCTGAATAATTGATAACACATTATCATTACCTACATGGCCTGCATAATTTAAATCAGTAATTCTTACTGACATGTTTATACTGAAGAAAAATTTTTCGGGTACTTGAATTTTTAATCTGTTCATATTTGTGTTGTCAAAAATTGGATTAATTGTGAAATTGCTTTTTTTCGATGACTAAATTCATTCTTTTCATCCATACTCATTCGTGCAAATGTTTTGTTTGAACCATCTGGTATAAAAATCGGATCATAACCAAATCCTTTATTACCAGATTGTGTTTCAGATATATTCCCTTTACATATTCCTTCAAAAAGATATTCTTTTTTATCCCAAATTAATGAAATTACTGTTCTGAATTGAGCTGTTCTATTTTTCTCTCCAGCTATATTTTGAAGTAACAAATTAATATTTAATTGAAAATCTCTTCCATCACCAGCATAGCGAGCACTCTTTACTCCGGGTGCTCCGTTTAATGAATAAACTTCTAAACCTGTATCTTCACTAAAACAATTCTTATTTGTTAATGCATGAATTACTGAAGACTTTTCAGATGCATTTTCTTCTAATGTATTGTGAGGCTCTGGAATATCAATATCAATACCAGCTTCAGCCAAAGAAATTATCAATAATTTATCTCCAACTACCGACTTTATTTCTTTTACTTTATGCTCATTATTGGTAGCAAAAATTAGTTCAGTTAAAAGCATTCTTTTCAAGTTATAAATTAAAAATATT
>JBKJQV010000396.1:0-10663 GCA_046593815.1 Sediminibacterium sp.
TCTTTGCGAACTCTGCGACTTAGCGGTAAAAAAATAAGTATGATCATTAATTTAGAAACATTATCTCTCCCCAAAAAACAAGCTTGGCTTCAACATGCCATCGCTCCAAGGCCCGTATGTTTTGCCAGCACAATTGATAAAGCAGGGAATATTAATTTAAGTCCATTTAGTTTCTTCAATCTTTTTTCTTCTAATCCACCTATTGTAATTTTTTCTCCTTCCAGAAAAGGGAGAGACAATTCATTGAAGCATACTTTACTAAACGTATTAGAAGTTCCGGAAGTGGTAATTAATATGGTTGACTATGATATGGTGCAACAAATGAGTTTATCTAGTTGTGAATTTCCTAAAGGAGTAGATGAATTTATTAAAGCCGGATTTACAAAAGAAGCCGCATCAATAGTTAAGCCCCCAATGGTTAAAGAAGCTAAAATTAAATTAGAGTGTAAAGTAAATGAAGTAAAAAGTTTAGGAGAAAATGGAGGCGCAGGGCAATTAGTAATTGCAGAAATATTATGTATTCATGTAGATGAATCGATTTTGAATTCAGATAAAACAATGATCGATCAAACTAAAATGCATCATATAGCCAGACTGGGTGGAGATTGGTATAGCAAAATTGATAGTACTAATTTATTTAAAGTTGCAAAGCCTAATACAGAATTAGGTATTGGCGTAGATGCTTTACCAGCTAGCATCCGCAACAGTAATATACTAAGCGGAAACAATTTAGGTCAGTTAGCCAATGTAAAAGAGGAGCCTTTGGTTGATCCTTCTTTTCATGATGATCGATTGAAAAATATCATTCAATATTATTCCATTAACCCTATAGAAATGGAAAAAGAATTACATATTTATGCTGCTGAATTACTCAATCAAAATAAAGCTGCTGATGCATGGCAAATTTTATTAGCAGGAGAAAACTGATTGCTACAAATCGCCTAATTGTGGCCTCATAATAATATCTTCCACAACTGCCATTGCAGATAATTGTGATGCTGCATACACCATTTTAGCTACATCATCTACTTCCATAATTCTGTTAGGATCTATATCAAATCCATCCCAACTTGCGCTTAGTGTGGCACCGGGATAAACAGCAGTAACTTTAATTCCCTTAGGTTTTAATTCTTCGCGTAAATTTTTACTAAAGCCTAATAATGCAAATTTGCTAATACTATAACTCCCTCCGTTTGCATAAGCATTTAAAGAAGCAATAGAACAAATGTTAAAAATATGCCCTTGGGCTTTTGCAATCATTGAAGGAAGTAGCGCTCTTGTAAGATGATAGGCACTGTATAAATTCGTTCCAATCATTTGCTCTAATACACCTTCTGCTTCTTCATGTATACTACCGGGAGTAAACTCTCCAGCATTATTTACTAAAATATCTGGCGTTCCATGTTGTATACACCAATTAGCAAATTCAATCACCTCCTCTTTATTACTCATATTGCAAGGCTTTCCTTTAATAGTAGCATTAGGAAAAGTGGTTTGCAAATTAGCAACAGTATCATACAATTGCTTCTCGCCCCTACTACACAATAAAATTGTATTGGATGATTTTGCAAATTGTTCTGCAATTGCTTTTCCTATTCCTTTAGAGGATCCTGTAATAATGATAACCATAATCTAAAATTAAAAATTGGAAACCTGATTCGAGTGCGAAGTAACAATTTATCATTGATATTATACAGATTGAAGTTTGAATATTGAATTCAGTACTTACCTTCGCAATATGAAATATCGTCACCTCTTTTTCGACCTCGATCATACTTTATGGGATTTTGAAACAAATTCAAAAGAAGCAATGCTCGATATATTCAATAACAATGAGTTAAACAATATAGGAGTGAGCAGCTTTGATTTATTTTTTGAAAGATATAGCTATCACAATCATTTACTTTGGGATAAATACTCAAAAGGTAAAATTAAGCAGGACGAATTAAGATGGAAGCGAATGTGGCTTGCTTTGCTAGATTTTAAAATTGCCAATGAGCCGCTTTCGAGAAAGATGGGATTAGAATTTTTAGATGTATTACCTACAAAGAATAGTTTGTTTCATTACACGCATGAAATATTAACTTATTTAAAGCATAAAGGATATCTAATGCATTTAATAACCAATGGATTCGAAAAAGTACAATACCATAAACTAAGCAAGAGTAATATTGATGGATACTTTATTGAAGTAATTACTTCAGAGGCTAGTAATAGTTTAAAGCCTAATAAAGAAATATTTGATTTTGCATTACAAAAGTCTGGTGCAGTAGTAAAAGAAAGTATTATGATAGGTGATAATATTGAAGCTGATATTAAAGGAGCTATGAATGTAGGTATGGATTGCATTTTTGTAAACCATATTAATGCAGTTACTGATGTAGTACCTACCTACACTATTCATCATCTAAAAGAATTAGAAAATATTTTATAAATAAAAACCCCGTTCAGCATTATATCAGAACGGGGTTAAATAAAAGTTTGAATTAAGTTATGCCTTTGGTGAAGGTTTAGTAGTAGCTTTTTTAGCTGTTTCTTTTTTGCAACAATCTTTCATGCCTTTTCCTGCCATTTCTTTACCACAATCTTTAGATTTTGCGCATTTCTTACCATCACCATTAGCAAACGCTACTCCGCTAAATAAAAAAGCCGCAGTAGCAAACAAAAATACTTTTTTCATATATATATGTTTTAATTAAATGAATAATTGAAATTACCCATTTTATTGAATGAATGATTAATAAAACTGTTAAAATAATTAATTCATTGAATTCCAGGTTGCTAAAACAGTAACTCCGCCTTTTACTACTTCATTTAAACCCACATTTATAGTAGTTCCCACTGGTAATAATACATCTACTCTACTTCCGAATTTTATAAAACCGTACTCATCGCCTTGCTTAACCAACTGACCAACTTTTGTATAATTACAAATTCGTTTAGCCAAAGCCCCCGCAATTTGTTTGTATAAAATTTCGCCAAGATTATTTTTTACAACCACACTCCAACGTTCATTTTCGGTTGACGATTTTGGATGCCATGCTACTAAATATTTTCCCTTATGGTATTGGTTGTATACAACTTCTCCATCCATTGGGTTTCGGTTAACATGCACATTAGCAGGACTCATAAATATGCTTACCTGAATCCTCCTGTCTTTAAAATATTCTACATCAGTAATTTCTTCAATCACTACAACTTTACCGTCGGCGGGACAGATAATTTGTTCATCATTAATTGTAAGAATTCTATTAGGAATTCTAAAAAAAGAAATGATGAATAGAAATAACCCTAGTGTAATAATAAATAATGCAATTGCTAAAAATGGGAAACGACTACTTAAAAAACTAAAAGAAATCATATTGAACAACCCGAATATAAATGCGGTCACTGCAATTGTTTTGTATCCTTCCCTATGTATAGTCATCAGTAAATTTTGAAGGACAAATGTAAAGCTGAATTATCAGAATGCTTATAAAAAAAGCCATAATACTAGCCAAACTGCTGGAGCAGCCAATAATAAGGAATCAAAACGATCTAAAAATCCGCCATGACCGGGCATAATTGATCCGCTATCTTTTACCCCTGCCATTCTTTTTAATTTACTTTCTAATAAATCTCCAAAAGTACCTGCAATAGCTGCTGTAGTTGTGATGAGTAATAATGTAGTAATAGAAAAATGCCAAATATAATAAGCTCCAAATGAAACAACATTAACAGCTAAAATTGCACCTCCAATTGTACCTTCCCAAGTTTTTTTAGGTGATATAGGTGAAAGCGGTGTTTTCCCAGTTAATGACCCTACAAAATATGCCATCGTATCATTTACCCAAATAGAAGCAATGATTATCATTGGTAGGACCCAATTTGGACCTTCAAAAAAATTAGTACTAATTATAAATAAATCCCTGATTGCAGTAAAAGGTAAATACATATATAAAATACCAAATGCTGCATATTTTAAAGCGGGTATGGGCATTTTGGTAAAATCTGGATCAATCATTGGAGCCAATTTTGTTAACTCAAAAATGCAGCCAACTTGAATAACCAAAAACAACAATTGAAAACTCCATTTATTCCACATAATTCCACCTAGCATAATAGCAACAAAAAATATTGCAGTAATTGCTCGTGTACGAAGTGTTGTAAGGTTAAGCGACATAAATAATTCTCTAATTAAGTAAACTCTTTTGAACCAACTGATCAGCTGTTTCTTTTAAATGTGCTGGCACATACAATTCAATTTCTCCAAAAAGAACATAGCTACTGTCTTGCTTATTTAGCTGTTGCACAGGAACCTGATTCTCTTCTAACATCCCTTGAATAATACTTGCTTCAGCAATGCTACGTGTAGCAAAAATTTTAGTCCACGAGTTCATATAGTTGGGTTGACTGATTTTTGGAAATTACTTTACCAGATTCAATTGTAAATAGTTTAAAGAAAATGATTAACCCAATTATTGCAAAAGCACCAAACCAAATTGGCATGGTTTCATCCATCGCTTTGTCTATTGACTTACCCATTCTAGTTAAATAATACATCTGAGTAACTATTATGGCATTATTTAAAAAGTGCATGGTGATATTCAACCATATATTTTTACTGTTGAAGTATATCAAACCCAATATGATTCCTAAACCTACTCTTGGCAAAAATCCAAAATAAGAACCATGAACTGCACTAAATACAATAGAGGTAAGAATAATTCCTAACCAAGCTTTTTTTGTCCAACCAATTAAAATATTTTGCAAACCTCCTCTAAAGAATACTTCTTCAAAAATAGCAGGCGCCAAAGCAATAACTAATAAACTCAATAAATAATCTCCAATATTATTCATGGTAGCCATAGATAGCATCGCATTTTTGTATAATTCTTCAAGTGCCCTAGCTTTTTTAATAAAAGAAGCGGGCATTGGAATTTTCTCATTCAATTCCGCCAACGATCCGCTTAAAAATAAAGCTGCTATAGTAATTAAAACAACAATTCCAATTTGTTTAATAGATAGCTGTTTGCTAAAACCTAATGAATTAAAAGGATCAGTATTACTTACCCTAGCAACTATCCAAGCAGGAATAAAAAAAGAAATAAATGTAGCAACTGTATTAAGAACCCTGGCTAAATTGGCATTTTCTGGCTTCAATAATTCACTTCCGGCCTGCAGTAGCGGCTTATTTAATACTTCCGCAGCAATAAAACCCATAAAAAAACTACTTAAAACAAGGCTTACTCCAAAAATCCCAATTAAAAGGGCAAACTGGCTGCCATATCCAACTAAAGGCTTCTTATTCATTGATTTGATTAATAAGATTGTAATTTCGCAAATTCTTTATCGCTTTTAGCGTTAAAAGTATAAATGGTATTCATTGCAATATGGTTAAAATTGATCAAATAGTACTTCCCAATTTTCCGCTTTTACTAGCACCTATGGAAGATGTGAGCGATCCGCCTTTTAGAGCAGTATGCAAAGATAATGGCGCAGACCTTATGTATACCGAATTCATTAGTAGTGAAGGTTTAATTAGAGATGCAATAAAAAGCAGACAAAAACTAGATATTTTCGATTATGAACGTCCGGTTGGGATACAAATTTTTGGAGGCGATGAAGAAGCACTTTCGTTAAGTGCAAAAATTGTAGAAGCGGTAAACCCCGATTTATTGGATATCAATTTTGGATGCCCTGTTAAAAAAGTAGCATTAAAAGGTGCGGGTGCAGGTGTATTGAAGGATATTGATTTAATGGTAAGATTAACAGACGCTGTAATAAAAAGTACAACGCTTCCAGTTACTGTAAAAACACGATTGGGTTGGGATGATCAAACAAAAAATATAGAAGAAGTAGCAGAAAGATTACAAGATATAGGTATTAAAGCCTTAGCTATTCATGGAAGAACAAGGGCTCAAATGTATAAAGGAGAAGCAGACTGGTCGCTCATTGCCAAAGTAAAAAACAATCCACGCATTCATATCCCCATATTTGGGAATGGAGATATTGATAGTCCACAAAAAGCAGTAGAATATAAAAACCGATATGGTGTTGATGGAATAATGATTGGCAGAGCAGCCATTGGTTATCCATGGATTTTTAGAGAGATCAAACATTATATTGCAACTGGTGAAATATTACCTTCTCCTACATTATCAGAACGCATAGAAGTATGTAAAAAACATTTGCGTAAGTCAGTTGAATGGAAGGGCCCTAAAGTTGGCATCTTTGAAATGCGCCGTCATTATACAAATTACTTAAAAGGATTACCAGGTATTAAGGAATTTAGAGGAAGATTGGTAACATTAATGTTACCAGAAGAAATTGAAATGGTATTAGATGAAGTAGCAGCTAAATACGAAGGTTTTTCAATTGAACGAACTCCAATAGAATTGATCAATTACCATGAGAATTGTCCGGTATAAACCAGGATTCTACCCTTTAAATGTTTTATAAAAATCAGTTTTTAGCGTAAAGTGAGAATGATGTAAGTATTTATAGGAATTTTGTAACCATTCCAATACAATGATGCTTAACTCTGCATAAGTAATTCTGCAAACAGATTTAAATCAAAATCATAATGGAAAAAAGAATATTAGGAATCATTTTATCTCTCTTAGGAATAATCGGATTAATTTATGCTGGTGCTGCCTTTTTGAATGGCAGTAGCAATACCCGAAATATAAAATTGATTATTATTAGTGGGATTTTAGGTGCTATATTTTTTGTTGCAGGCGTAAGTCTTATAGGTAATACAAAAGACAAAGAGACCTAGATTATTGTAGATAATTCATCTAATTCTTACGTATTACCTTATATATTTTTATTGCAGATAAGAGAATAAAAATAAAAACAATTAAGCTAATTAAGAGCCATAAAAAACTCATACTTTCTTTTACAACTGCTAAAGCCACAATGGCAACTAAAAAAACTGTTGCTACTTCATTCCAAATCCTTAATTGGTTTGATGTATACTTAAAAATGCCCTTTTGGTGTTGTTTAAATATAACATGTAGTGTATAGTGATAAGCATATAATCCTACAACAAACAATAATTTTACTACTAACCAATCCATTACAATAAAATTATACATCTTGTACCAAACCAATAAACCGAGTATTAACGTTACTATGGCAGATGGCCACGCAATTCCATACCAAAGCCTCTTCATCATTACTCCAAACTGTTTTTGTAAAACTTCTTTTTCAATACCGATTTTATCTAGTGCTTCAGTATTATAAATAAATAATCTAGGCATATAAAAAATACCTGCAAACCAAGTTACAATAAAAATAATATGCAGTGTTTTTAAGTATAGCATTGGGGAGTTATAAATTTTTATTATACTAATAACATATCTGAATTGCCATTATTATATTCTTTAATAAAGGTAGCAATAGTTTCTACCCACAATGGATGGGTATTTAAACAAGGAATCATTTTAAAAGATTCGCCGCCTGCGTTCATAAATATCTCATTGCCTCGTTCGGCTATTTCTTCTAAAGTTTCCAAACAATCACTCACAAAAGCGGGACAAATAATTAATAATTTTTTAATTCCTTCTTTGGGCATTTCTTTTAAACGAATGTCAGTAAAAGGTTCAAGCCAGCCCTTCCCCAATCTTGATTGAAAAGATATACCATATTTTTCTTTTGGAATACTTAATTGTTCGGTAACCAATCTTGTTGTAGTAAATACTTGATGTCTATAACAAGTAGAATGTGCAGCAGAATCCACATTGCAGCAATCATCTACTTTCAAACAATGTGTTTTAGTTGTATCACTTTTTTTAACATGTCTTCCTGGAATACCATGATAACTAAATAAAATATGGTCATATTCTTCTTGTAGAAATGGTTTCATATTTTCTGCAAGAGCATTTATGTAATGAAAGTTATTATAGTATGGTTTTATAGTAGATAGAGTAAATTTATAACCATATTTCAGGTACTCCTCTTTCATATAATCAACTGCAGTTTCATAGCTACTCATTGCATAATGAGGATAAAGTGGAAACAAAATAACTTCTTCAATTTCAGGATTTAGTTTAATTAATGCATCGTAAGCAGCTTTTGGGCTTGGATTACCATATCGCATAGCTATTAAAACTGGCTCATCTAATTTTTCTTGTAAAGCCTTTTGCAACTCCTTTGTATTTTCAATTAATGGAGAACCCTTTTCAGTCCAAATAGTGCGATAAGCCTCTGCCGATTTTGGTGCCCGAAAAGGAACTATAATTCCCCGTACTAAAAGAGCTCTAATTATATAAGGAATATCAATAACTTTTTCATCCATCAAAAATTCGTTCAGGTATTTCCTAACATCCTTAACTTCTGTAGAATCTGGCGAACCAAGGTTCATTAAAATAACTCCCCGCTTATTTATCTTCAGCATAAAATTGATTTAAAACAGCAAAATTAGCAGTACGAGCCATGATAATTTTGTTGAAATTGTCACAGCTTTGTCATTTAAATATGTAATTATAGCAATGGTTGCTTTGAGAAACTAATAAACAAAAAAATTACATACTGATGACAATACAGAAACGTATTTCAATGTAAGCCATGTAAGTAAATATATCTTTGCAGTAATTAATAGATCAAGAATAAGTGGTAACATCTTTTTCAAATACTTTTTTTGCAATTGGCATAAATTATAAAAAAACAGATGCTATAAAAAGAGGTGATTTTGCAATAAATACAGCACAGTACGAAGCCCTAATTTTAAAAGCCTCAATATTTGGAATTTCAGAATTTTTTGTAGTAAGTACTTGTAACCGTACAGAAATATATGGCTTAGCTAACAATGCTCAATCACTAATAAATTTATTGTGTAGTGAAACAGTAGGAAGTAAAGAAACCTTTCTTCAACTATGTTACATTAAAAAAGATATAGAAGCTATTAAACATATTTTTACTGTTTCTGCAGGCTTAGATTCTCAAATTTTGGGAGATTATGAAATTGTTGGTCAAATTAAAACTTCTGTTAAATTTTCAAAAGAAAGAAACCATATTGGTGCATATACTGAAAGACTTATTAATACAGTATTACAGTCTTCAAAATCAATCAAAAATAAAACAAAATTAAGTAGTGGAACAGTATCAGTTTCTTATGCCGCTATTCAGTTTCTAAAAAATAATATTTCAGAAATACAGCATAAAAAAATTGCATTAATAGGAACAGGTAAAATAGGTATTAGTACCTGTAAGAATTTAACTGACTACCTTGGAACATCGAACATTACACTAATTAATAGAACAGATGAAACAGCCAGCGAATTAGCCAATAAGTTTAATATACAATCAGCAAACTACAATCAACTATCAGAAATTGTAGCTCAATCAAATATTATTATCGTAGCTACCAATTCTCCACAGCCATTAATTTCAAAACAAGACTTATTAAACTGTAATGATAAAGTTTTAATAGATCTTTCTATTCCAAATAATATAGACCCGGAAGCAGCTTCACTACCTCATATCACTTTAGTAAATGTAGATGACCTTTCTAAAATAAATGATGAAACATTATTAATGCGAATGGGCGAAATACCAAAAGCAAAAATAATTATTGAATCACATTTAAATGATTTTAAAGAATGGAATGATACAAGACGTTATGCCCCCGCCATTAAAGCAGTAAAGCAAAAACTACTAGATATGAATAGCTGTAAAATGTTTTTAGCTCAATATCCAATTAGCCCTGCAACAATTAATCACCAAAAAATTCAAAAAGTAGTAAATTATACAGCAGTTAAAATGCGTACACAATACCAAACGGGATGTACTTATATTGAAGCAATCAACCATTATATTACCGAAACTGCTAATACTTTTTAATGAGCAATAATATTATTCGTATAGGCACACGAGATAGCCAATTGGCAGTATGGCAATCAACTTGGGTGCAAAATTTATTAAAAGAACAAGGTTTTAAAACCGAATTGGTTTACATAAAAAGTGAAGGTGATATTGATTTAAAAACGCCTTTATATGCAATGGGCATACAAGGTATTTTTACTAAAACTTTAGATATTGCCTTATTAAATAATCAAATAGATATAGCTGTTCATTCTATGAAAGATGTGCCAACACAATTAGCAATAGGTATTGTACAGGCAGCAGTCTTACCAAGAGCATCATATAAAGATATTTTAGTTTACAAAAACAATATCGATTTTTTAGGCGATTCAAAGTCAGTTGCAACAATTGCTACTAGTAGCATTCGGAGAAAAGCACAATGGTTGCATCGCTACCCAAATCATCTTATAGAAAATTTAAGGGGCAACGTAAATACTAGATTAAAAAAGGTAGAAGAGAGCAATTGGCAAGGTGCAGTATTTGCTGCTGCCGGTTTAGAAAGAATAAATTTAAGACCTCAAAATTCAATAGAATTAAACTGGATGTTACCAGCACCAGCACAGGGAGCAGTTGTTATTGTTTGTAGAGAAAGTGATATAGATTTAAACAACAACTGTTTTTTATTAAATGATAAAAACACAGCTATCTGCACAAAAGTTGAAAGAGATTTTTTAAAAACACTACAAGGTGGATGCTCAACACCAATAAGTGCATTAGCAGAGATAAAAAATGATATATTAATTTTTAAGGGTAATGTTTTTTCTATAGATGGTAAAAATAAGTTTGAAATTGAAAAGCAATGTCCGCTTGAAATTTC
>JBKJQV010000047.1:0-10902 GCA_046593815.1 Sediminibacterium sp.
CGCATGCGAAGTCGTAGAAATGACGAGCATCGGCATAAAAAAATCCGTAAATAACATTTTACTGCTACTTACGGACTTTTAAAGTACAAACTATACAAGGGGGGATTACATTAAAGATTTGATCTTTTTATCTAACACCGATTTAGGTACAGCACCAATTTGTTTATCAACTATCTGTCCGCCTTTAATAAAAAGGATCGCAGGAATAGAAGTAATACCATAATCAACACTCAACTTAGGATTAACATCTACGTTAACTTTACCTACATTAATTTGACCATCATACTCTTTTGCTAGTTCTTCAATAACTGGTCCGATTGCTCTACATGGTCCACACCATTCTGCCCAGAAATCTACTATAGTTAATTTATTACTATCCAATACTGTTGCCTGGAAATTTGCGTCTGTTAATTCTAATGCCATTTTATTTATTTTTATATTATTTGAATACGACTTTTATAACACTTCCTTACACTTTGCTTTCATATTTCATAAATACTCAGCTATTAATAGGATACAAATTTACTACCAAAGTAGACTAACTGCTGAATTGACTTTTCCACCTATGTGATTAGATTGTTTTGAACAACCTAACTGACAAGCTTACAGACTATCGCTTCACCATCGGATACCACTTGAAAAATGTGGCGGAACGCCAAAGCCACTCTACAGGTCCATAATTAAACCTTTTCAGCCACCATCTACCAATAATCGATTGAAATCCAAAGAATAAGATGGCAATTCCCCAATTTAAAGCTGGTGATATTTTACCAACCATGCCAAATCCAACTTTGTAAAATAAAATCAACCCTAAAGCAGTTTGCATCAAATAGCAGGTTAAAGCCAGCTTTCCAATTGTAGCAAATGGAAGTAATATTTTTTGCCATTTTGGCTTGTACATCAATAATGTTAACCCAGTTATATACAAAATAACTAGCGCAGCATTAAAGCTGTCGTAAATTATTCCGAAGATGAAACCTATATAAGGGTTTTGATCCCATTTTAATTTAAATAACTCATTGGCACCAATAATAGCAAGTGCAGTAAGTAAAAGTATGAATGATAAAATTGCTGTTCGCTTGCAAAGTTTTTTAAAGAGGGGTTTGGCTTCTTCAATTTGTCTAAACCAGCCCATTCTACCGGTATACATACCCAATAAAAAGAACCCATAAGTAATGTAGATTCTTCCGCTTTGAATTTGGAAATCGAATTTTACAGATAAATTTTTCCAATTGTCTATCAACAATTGCTTAAGGTTGGCTTTACTCATTATTGCATAATAAGCAACTGGATCCATATTTATTCCACCGTTATTATTTCCTTTGCTTGTTAAAAATTTTATAGCTTCTATCAATTTACCGGGAACATTTAATGCAAAAAGAATTCCAACAATTAATATTAGTTTATTATTTGCTTTGCGCATTGGCATAAGCAACAAACCAAGCGGAGCATAAATAGATAAGATATCGCCTCGCCAAAATGCATGATGTATTAATCCTATAATGCCTAATAAAATAATTCTCCAACCATAACGCAATAAGAAATTATCGTTGCTGCTTTCAATGCTTTGCATTTGTAAATAAAAACTCAACCCAAATAAAAATGAGAAGAAAGCAAAAAATTTACCAGCAATTAAAATTTCATTTAAAACTGGAAACACTTTACTCAGTACATCTGTATATTTTGTAAACAACTCATTGGGAAGCGGGCCTGCACTGTACCAAAAAATCATGTGCGCTAATACTATTCCAAACAACGCAATGCCTCTTAAAGCATCTACTGTAATAATTCTTTGTTGTTGCATTTTGTTAAGTTTTATGATTATCCAACCAATCCAACTTTTACATCCACATCTAAATTATTCATTAAATAGTCTGCCATTTCTTCGTTCATCTTAAACCCTTTTTCAACAGTAAACATGCTTACTCTTAAATTTTCTTTAGGCTCAAATACATTAAATTTTAAAGTAGATTTACCTGGGTAGGATCGTGTGTTTTTTTCTAAAAATTGAATCATAGATTCTGTTAATGCACTAGGATGCATACTCAATTCTACACTACGAGTTAACTGCTCCTTAACCGTTTCTAACAAAGACATAGTATTGATCTTAAATTCAAATACATTAGGTTGATTGTAACGGTTTCTAAAAAATCCATTCAATAAAATATTCCTTCCTTTCTCTAAATAGTTTTGAAACTTTACATAATCTTCACTCCATAAAACATATTCTGTTTTGCCACTAAAGTCTTCAATAGTAAATGATCCAAAATTCTTGCCTGTTTTAGTAACCCTATGTTGCACATCGGTAACCAAACCTGCAACACGTATCATTTTACCGGGGTTCGATTGTAATGCTATAGTATCTCTTACTTCATTAAAATCGGCAATATTGGTAATTTCATAATGCATTAACTCAAACTTAAAATGATCTAACGGGTGACCACTCATAAACATCCCAGTAACTTCTTTTTCGAAGTTTAATAGCTCGGTTAAAGTCCATGGTTCGCAATTAGGAATTTTAGGTGTTGCAACAGTCATTGCACTTGGCAAATTGCCAAACAAGGTATTACTAGTATTGGTAGTTGAGCTTTGTTGTTGTTGCCCGTATGCAATAATTTTTTCTAATCCATTTACTCTATCTCCATCAGCAATTTTAAAATACTGTGCCCGATGAAATGTGGTAAAGCAATCGAATGCACCTGAATATGCCAAGCTCTCTATCGACTTTTTATTCAAGCTTTTTTGTGATACTCTTTTTACAAAATCAAATATATCGGTATAAAATCCATTTTTCTCGCGCTCTGAAATAAGGTTTTCAATAGCCATTTCGCCAACACCTTTTAATCCACCTAATCCAAAACGTATTTCTCCTTTTTTATTTACTGCAAAGCCTTTTAAAGATTCGTTAATATCTGGTCCGAGTACTTTAATACCCATTCTTTTACACTCTTCCATAAAGAAAGTAATTTTCTCAATATTGCCTTGATGATTTAACACCGCACTCATATACTCTCCCGGGTAATGTGCTTTTAAATAGGCTGTTTGATACGCCACCATTGCATAGCAAGTAGAGTGCGATTTATTAAACGCATATTGAGCAAATGCTTCCCAGTCGGTCCAAATTTTCTCGAGTTTATCTGCAGCGTATCCTTTTTCGGTAGCGCCTTTTACAAACTGAGCTTTCATTTTATCGAGTACCGATTTTTGTTTTTTACCCATTGCTTTGCGCAATATATCGGCATCTCCTTTTGTAAAACCAGCTAAACTCTGACTGAGTAACATTACTTGTTCTTGATAAACAGTAATGCCATAAGTTTCAGCTAAATATTCTTTGGTATCTTCTATATCGTAAGTAATGGGTTCTTTGCCATGCTTACGATCTATGTATTTTGGAATATACGCAATAGGGCCGGGGCGATACAATGCGTTCATTGCAATAAGGTCTTCAAATTTATCGGGTTTTAATTCACGTAAATATTTTTGAAGTCCAACACTCTCAAACTGAAATGTAGCATTTGTTTCGCCACGTTGGTATAATTGAAATGTTTTTTCATCGTCTAACGGTAAAGTATCTAAATCAATAACTTCTCCATGGTTTTGTTTGATTAATGTTAATGCAGTTTTTAAGATAGACAAGGTTTTAAGTCCTAGAAAGTCCATCTTCAAAACACCTGCATCTTCAATAATATTTCCTTCTATTTGAGTTACCCATAATGGAGAATCTTTTGCAGTTGCAACTGGCAATAAATCGGTAAGGTCTGTTGGTGCAATGATTATTCCTGCAGCATGAATTCCTGTATTTCGTACAGAACCTTCTAAACGTTCTGCTTCTTTTAATACCTGAGAACGAATATCATTACCCTTATAAATTTCTCTTAGCTTTTTTACATTCTCAATATCTTCTGGTTGATACCCTTCTTTTTCCTCCAAAGAATTTGCACCTTCTTTAACCGTTATAGGTGCTTTTAAAACCCTTCCTAATTCCGTACCTGGCTTATCAGGAACCAACTTTGCCAACATATTGCTTTCGGCCAAAGGAAGATCTAATACACGAGCCACATCTTTAATGCTCATTTTAGCGGCCATTGTGCCATAAGTTACAATTTGTGCAACCTGACTCTTTCCATATTTATCTACTACATAATCTATTACTTTCTGCCTTCCTTCATCATCAAAATCAGTGTCGATATCGGGCATGCTCTTACGATCGGGGTTTAGGAAACGCTCGAAAAGTAAGTTGTATTTTAATGGATCGATATTGGTAATGCCTATACAAAAAGCTACCACACTACCTGCTGCAGAACCCCTGCCTGGTCCAACAAAAACACCCATTTCTCTTCCGGCTTTAATAAAATCGCTGACTATTAAAAAATATCCAGCAAAGCCCATTGTTCTAATAGTGAATAGCTCAGAGTCGATCCGTTCTTGAATATCTGTAGTTAAATCGGAGTACCTTTTTTTAGCACCTTCTTCAGTTAGGTGTTTTAAAAACTCCCACTGATTCATATTCGCATCTTTGTGAATTTGAAATGATGTAGGAATTGGGAAAGCAGGGAGAAGAATATCTTTTTTTAAATTGAGGACTTCAATTTTATCTACAACCTGATTGGTGTTATCGATCGATTCTGGAATATCGTGGAAGAGCAATTGCATCTCTTCCGGCGTTTTAAAATAAAACTGATCGTTTGGAAATTTAAATCGTCTATTTTTAATCTGTACTTCATCATTAACAAAATCATCAAACCCTGGTGTGCTTTGTTTTTCGCCTGTATTAATACAAAGCAAAATATCATGTGCATTCGAATCAGACTGATCTACATAGTGACTATCATTGGTTGCAATTACAGGTACATTGTATTTTTTAGCAAATTGAAGCAGCGTATTATTAATAGTTTCCTGCTCTTTTATATTGTGCCTTTGTATTTCTATATAATAATCATCTCCAAATAAATCGAGCCACCATTTAAATTCTTTTTCTGCAGCTTCTGCTGATTGATGTAAAATTGTTTGTGGTACATACGCACCAATACAACAAGTGGTGGCAATTAATCCTTCGTGGTATTTTTCAATCAATTCTTTATCTATTCGTGGGTACTTGCTATACATTCCCTCTATATACCCTAGAGAAGAAAGCTTTACTAAATTCTGGTAACCTATTTTGTTTTTTGCTAATAGCACTTGATGATAACGATCGTCTTTTAAATCTTTGGTAAACGATTTAACGTGGCGATCTTTTACTACATAAAACTCGCACCCAACAATTGGTTTAACTGTTGGTTCAAGAATATCTTTTCCATTGGCATCTTTACCAACAACTTTGGTATTTTTCCATGCTTGATTTACAAAATCAAATACGCCAAACATATTACCATGGTCGGTAATGGCCAATGCTGGCATATTATTCTTAGCCGCTTTCTTGTATAAATCTGCTATACTAGCTGCACCGTCTAGTAATGAATATTGAGTATGAACATGTAAATGAGAAAATTGAGGCATGGCGTCAAATATCGCATAATTCAATAGCCTAACAATTTGCAGTTTTCCACAAAACTTTAGCACAACCTACCAGTAATCACTAACTATTAACAATTAACGAGTAAGCATCCCTTTTTCCTTAAATTGCAGTTCATATGAGATTGAATTCATATATAATTTCATTTATCTGTTTACTTGTATTTGCTAGCTGTAAGTCTGTAAGAAAAGTAACTAGTACAGATAAATCTGGGTCAAATAGGGTTGCCAAAAAATATGGAAATGAGAAAAGAGAATTTATAAATGGAATTGAAGTAACACTAGGTACAACCACTACTACCAATCATAGAACTACAAGTGTTGCCAGCAATTCTAACAAAAAGAGTATCAGTACAAAGAAAACTAATAAAGCAGCAGTAGAAAAAACCAATTACCTACAAATTAAATATGCGCCAATAGTTGAAGTTTCTGCAAACAGTTTAGATAATATTCCATTATTAGAATTAATGGACAAATGGTGGGGAACAAAGTACTGTATTGGTGGGAACTCTGAAAAATGCATCGATTGCTCCGGTTTCTCCACTTTGGTAATGGGTAATATATTTGATAAGAAATTACCTAGAACTGCTCAAGACCAATACAATTTTAGCAAAAGAGTTGAATTTGAAGATTTACAAGAAGGCGACTTAGTTTTTTTTGGATCTGGCAAAAGGTCTATTTCTCACGTTGGAATTTATTTACAAAACAATAAGTTTTTACATGCTTCCACTTCGGTAGGTGTAACAATAACTAGTTTAGACGATAAATACTGGAAACCCAAATTTAAAGGTGGAGGAAGGTATTAACCTAAAACGATTATTTATAAATTCATTCTTTTCTTAAAATTATCGAATAGTTGTGTAGCATCTGGCGTTAGCTTAAATTGAAAAATAGCACCAATCATCATTCCAGAGAATACAATTGATCTTGCAAAAATTCCAACCCAGCCATTTACACCATTCAATAAAAAATAGCAAGCAAAATAGGCAGCTACTGCAATTAATATTGCATAAACTGTTTTACGATCGAATGGCTGCATTTTAAATTTACGTCTTAAAAATTCGAATCGAATAAAATTGTAAACTGAGTAAGCTGCAAGTTCTGCAAATGCAGATCCGATAATGCCATAGTTTTTAATTAAAAAGTAGGTGAGTGGTAAACGAAAAGCCAATAATACAACACCACTATAAAAATCGAACCGCCAAAAAGTAGAGGTATTAATAACCATTGCATTCAACCCTGTGCCAGCATCTATAATTCTTACTAAGCCTAATATAAAAATGGCACCAATTCCGGCTTCATAATCTTTTTGAATATCTAATACTTGCATGCCCTGATGAACATTTAACCATAAATTTCCGAATATAAATAAAGCCAATAACAATAAGTTAATGCATGATCTTTGGTAGATTCTATGAATTTCAGGAAAATTTTTATCTTTCCAAGCCCTCGATAGCACACCCGCAGAAACCGCTTGAATACTGCGTTGTGGCACTTGTATTAAATTAGCTGCGTATTGAGCCAGCCCAAAAACACCTACTACTGCTAAGCCCTGAAATTTGGCTATAATAAAACTATCGATAGTTGCTGCAACAGATGCAATAATGGTTCCACTATAAATTAAAACTTGCATGCCCAACATTTTTTTCCAAAACTTTTTAGTTACTCTACTAATAATTGTTGGAAAATGCAATTGTTGAGTACTGTATAAATAAGTAGCTAATACAATAAAAATAACGAGGTATAAAAAAGCAAATAAATGCACAAAGCCTTCAAAAGAAATTACTTTAAAAAAATACAATGCAATTAAAACACTAGTTAATATTCTTAAAGCAGTTTCTTTTAAAAAATTAGAGAATATTGTTTTTTGCAAAGCCCAACAAAATCCTTCTAACACGGAAAAAAACAACATACCCATTGCAAATGGAAACATCCAATAATAATAATCAACTATTAGTTTTGATTTCTCCGAAAACTGTTGCACAAATACTGGTCGGAAATACCAACCTAAAAATAACACCAATAAAAAGCCAATAAAGGACGATACCATCCCCCAAGTCATTAAATCAATTTTATGCGTGTCTAAATTGTCTTTATAATATGGATAAAATTTATAGATAACAGGAATAATACCCAATGCACCAAAAGCGTACATATTTTGGGCAAAATCGAAAAATATTCTTGTAAGTGCAAATTGTTCAGGAGTAAATGAACCATTCTTAGTATAGAAATACATGTTGATGGCGCCAATAAAAAAACCAATATAAACCAGTATGCTCGAAATGATTGTCTGCTTCCTAATAGTTCCCATTCAATTAATTGGCTTTAATTCTTGTATTCATGGTTTAAAAGTAGGATATTCGGAACCATGTTCAAACAGGGGAGTGTTAAAAAAAGTAAATTTTGGGCAATGGCGGGTATTTATATCCTGCTGATTACACTGTATGGCTGCAAACAAAAAGATACCAACAAAAAATCTGTTTTTTATTACAATGAATCTACAGGCATAGCAACACTTGATCCCGCATTTGCAAAAAATCAATCTATCATGTGGGCTGTGCACCAGTTGTATAATACACTGGTTGAGATAGATAGTAACCTAAATATTGTTCCATCAATTGCAAAAAAATGGGAGATAAGTGCAGACCGAAAAACGTATATTTTTCACTTAAGAGACTCCATATTTTTTCACGACAATCCTTTATTTGCAAATGGCAAAGGAAGAAAGTTAATTGCCAGTGATGTTGTGTATAGTTTAAAAAGAATTCAAGATAAAACTGTTGCCAGTAGCGGTGCATGGATATTCAATAATAGAATTGCTATAGATGGATTTAAAGTTATAAATGATAGCACTTTTCAGCTGGTATTGATCAATTCATTTCAACCAATATTGGGGATTTTAAGCATGCAATATTGCAGTATTGTACCTCATGAAATAGTTGACTATTATGGAAAAGATTTTCGCAACCATCCATGTGGTTCTGGTCCGTTTAAATTTGTTTCTTGGGATGAAGGGGAAGCAATGATTATGCATAAAAATGAGCAATATTGGGAGAGAGATTCTAATGGTAAAAGTTTGCCTTATTTAGATGCAGTTAAAATAAGTTTTTATGATAGCAAGGCAACGGAGTTTTTGCAATTCAGGCAAGGCAGGTTAAGCTTTATCAACGACATAGATCCATCTTTTAAAGATGAAATTTTATCTAAAAAAGGGGTATTGAGAACTGAATGGAACAATAAAATTTTGCTTAAAAAACATCCCTACCTAAATACAGAATATTTTGGAATTATGGTTGATGAAACCAATCCATTAGTAAAAAATTCTCCCACAAAAATTAAAGCTATTCGACAGGCAATTAACTATGCCATCAATCGGCAACAGTTAATGATGTATATGCGTAATTCGATAGGAACCCCAGCGGAAGCAGGTTTCGTACCGGGAGGATTGCCCTCAAAGAATATGGAAAATGTAAAAGGCTATCATTATAATCCAGAAAAAGCGCGACAACTATTATCAGACGCTGGATATAGTTCAGATAAATACGAGCCCATTAAATTACTCACTATTGCTATTTATTCCGACATTGCCAGCTTTGTTGCCAAGCAATTAGAGGAAGTAGGTATTAAAGTACAAGTAGAAGTAATTCAGAAAAGTTTATTACTAGAACAAACCGCTAAATCGCAAGCTTTATTTTTTAGGGGGAGTTGGATTGCCGATTATCCTGATGCTGAAAATTATATGGCCATGTTCTACAGTAAAAATCCTGCGCCGCCTAATTACACTCGTTATAAAAACCCAGCATTCGATTTGTTGTATGAAAAAGCATTGCAAGAAACAAACGACTCTTTAAGATTTGATTTATACCGCAAAATGGATCAACTGGTAATTGATGATGCACCAGTTGTTCCAATTTGGTATGATATGGCAATACATTTAATACAAACTAATATTACTGGCTTTGCACCAAATGCCTTGAATTTGTTAGAACTTAGGTATTGTGTAATTAAAAAGTAATGCGCTAGTGTTTCAACTTTGCTTTAAACACTTTTTCAAATTTTTCTAACTTAGGTTGAATTACAAATCTACAATAGCCTTGATTTTGATTGTTATTATAATAATCTTGGTGGTAATTTTCTGCAGGATAGAAGTTTTTGAATGGTTCTATTACTGTAACTATGGGGTTAGCCCATGCACCACTTTTATCTAATTCAGCCATGTATTTTTCAGCTTTATCTTTTTGAGTTTGGTTATGATAAAAAATAGCACTTCTATATTGTGGACCTTTATCATTCCCTTGCTGATCTTTTGTAGTTGGATCGTGTGTTTTCCAAAACACTTCTAGTAATTCATCATATGAAATTTTAGATGGATCAAAAACAATACGACAGAGTTCAATATGACCAGTATTTTTATCACATACTTGCTCGTAAGTTGGGTTTTCTACAAAACCACCGCCATATCCACTTAATACTTTTTGTACACCATTTAAACGTTGAAAATAAGCTTCGGTACACCAAAAGCAACCTTCTCCAAATGTTGCAGTATCCATTTTAGCACTGTTGGTTGTTTCATTCATAGGTTCATTATTCATTTTATTTTCATTTTTAGATGGTGTGGCTGAACATGCAAACATGAACAGTGAAATGATAAAAGTTAAAATTGATGTCTTTTTCATAGTTAAAACGAAGTTATTGAATGAATATACAAATCGCATGGTATTTTGTTTGCTTTACGCTGATAAACAGCCTTCCTTACAATTTTTAAAATAGCAAGTGTGAAAATTATCTTAATTAATATTAATTTTAAGTCAACCGTAACCACTATGAGTTTTCAATCGCAGCTCAAGAAATATTTTTCATTAAGTATAGAGACACTTTTATTAATTGCACCTATAGTAATGTTTTTTATCTTTTTAAGCTTTTATACATCACTTTCAATAGATCCATTCTTTGGTCTTAATATTCCGTTTATAATTGGAAATAATGTCATTTTTATACACTTAGCACTTTTTACGCTGCCTTATTTAATGCATCGCTTTTTGAGAGACAAACAAAAAGGGAATTTTTCAATAAATTTATTGCATATCATATTATCGATCCTATTACTTTTTGCATTGTTATTCACCTATCAAATTAATAGTCCACTTTATCAAAACAATGATTTTAACACAGTAGGAATGCCCGCAAAAAAAGTAGGGTTAGAAGCAACTATATTTACCTACATTATACTAATAACTCAACTAATACTTCAACTTTCATTTGTATAATGTAGGTAAATATAGTTGCTTCTAACCCTACTTTATACTAATAACTCAACTAATACTTCAACTTTCATTTGTATTATACGCACTAATATTACTTTTCCCTTCAAAAGAAAAGAGCGAACAAGCC
>JBKJQV010000074.1:0-4683 GCA_046593815.1 Sediminibacterium sp.
TCTTGAGTTAAGACGGTTAGCAGACCGTTTAATAAGTGACTGTGAGGTATATTAGAATGATTAACTTAGAAAAAAAACAAATATCTTTATCTAATGTTAGGACTGTTGAAGATTTAAAAAATTATTATGCCAGTACTATAAGTAAGATTGTAGAATACGATATTAAAAATAAAGATAGTAGTTCATTTTTAATTAAGCATTATAGAGATAAAATCTCAATGTTAAATAATTATGATAAAAATTATTGTGTAATACTTGCTTATAAAGATATGAAAGGATTATAAAAAATGAATAATAAATTTAGTCTTAAAAATAGTAGTCTTAATGGAGTTGCTATTGCATGACCAAGACCTTGACAAATTTACTTATTTTTTTTATTTTATGCAGTATTTTAAGTCACTGCTGAAATAATTTTTTAAAACAGTCTTTAATTATAGATATTCTTATTTGTGAGGTACTAATTTAAGTGTCAATGAATGATAGAAAATCATTACTAGAAAAAATTGAAAAAATTGATTTTTTTAGTAATGAAAACAAAAAATTATTTAAAAATTTACTTTTGCGTAGCGAAGATTTATCAGATTTCGAAAAAATCAAACTAAATCAATTTTTTGAAGGTTTATTTTATTACGATAAACCCAAAAAAAAACAAGCTTATATTATTAAAAATAACAGTGTTTACGATGAAAACAATAATTTTTTATATAATTTAAAATAAAGGGAATTAAAAACTATGATAATGTTACAAAAAAATCTTATAGATTTTACTTCTATTAATAGAAGGTTTACAGATGAAAAATACAAAAAAAAGTTTATAAAAACTATTGCTATGTACTATAAAAATAGTGAATCAATGTATTTAAATGATTCACAGATTAATAATTTCAATCTAGTTAATCTAATAAATGCAAAAGTGATATGCAATAGAAAAAAGGTATCAATAGATAATGTGACTTATGATTATTCATTCTTATCTAAGATGTTTTCTAAAGGTTACATGCTGATATCAGATGAGAATTCAAGTCATGATTTTATGACACGTGAAGACAATGTTTATTTCCGAATACTCCATGATTACATACACTTCACCAATGATTTAGATTTTAGTTTTATTGGAGAGTTAAATAACTATCTTAAATCACTTCATAAATACACTTCTGATACTCATAAAATATTGTATAGCGAAACAATAGGTCAGCTAGCTTATTTTTTGTATTATGATATTTTTCCAGTACATCAAAAGGTAATTGATTTTACCGATATAGTTGATTTATATACTTTGGAGTTAAAATAATGAATAAAATTAAATTTACTAATGTTATACAAAATGGTGAAATATTAAAATTCTGTAAAGAAAGTAGACTTATTAAGGATACTAGAATTAGAGACGGTTTAACTCTTAGAAAACACTTCATTAAAAGTGAAACAAAATATAATATCCTTAAAGATAAATGTGAAAAAATTGTTCTTAATATCACTTATGAAATAGATGTAAATTATGGTTATAGTAAGAGACGTGGGAATTATAAATATTATGATTTAACTATACGTGTAAATAATTATCCCGTTTACATGTCTTTAATGATTTATACCTTGGCAGAATTAACGGACGTTATACGCAAAAATCAAAGGAATATGTACGCCTTATTAGGCGACTGTGAGTTTGTAAAAACATATAAATAGGTCAGTATAGAAGAAGTATTCTAGCATTACAATTCTAGTTACTTATAGTAATCTAGTTACTTATAGTAACTACTATTTGTTACTAGAATATTCTTCTATCACAGTCTTTAACTCACAACTATTCTTCTTTTATTTTGTTGTGTAAGTGCGAACATTTTTTAATGTTTGTCAAGACATATAATTATTTTACAATATTTACTTTTGTTTGGTATACCAAACTCTTATTACAATTTTATTATAAAATTCTTAAGGAGAATCTAAAAATGTTATGTAACTACTGCTCTAATTTAAAAAAATATTCACATCACAATCTTAATCTTTGTAAATTACATTATGATATGGCTATAAATCTAAGCAAGTATAAAGCTAAAAAATATAATCTTACTAGATAATTTTTCTTATATCCCTATAGAATATCTGTTTTACAAAAAACTAGATAGGAAAAAATAATCTAATATAATCTAGTATGAATGTATTTTGTTACTAGAATTGTATTACTAGAATGATTATATTATTTTTATTCTATTGTTGAAACACTTACTATCACTATATCCTAGCCATTCAAATAAATATTCCTATTAAATCATTTCAGTACATATAGCCAGAACTTAGTTATAATAAGGCTTCCATCAGATGTATACGTTAAGATTTTTTACATGAATGTACCCCCTAGGGTTCTGTACATTTATTTTTGAAATAGTGCGCAACGCATACATGAACATTCATTTAGGAATTTCTACCATAGGACTTAGAATTACATTTAGCACATATTTTTTTACCAGCTAATATTCTTTTATTAATACTATTCCTCATGTGACCTATAAATCTAAGTTTCAAAGTTTGAATAGTTCTACCAACATATTGTTTATTATTTACAAGATTCGTTATAACATAAATCTTTCCGTATATTTTTTCCACTCTTTAACTCCAATAAAATTTTTATACTTTTAACTTTTCTACCATAGGACTAGATACTAAAAGGGTTTTGTTTATAGCCAGATGATAATGGTTTTATAACAACTGGTAATTCATGACTAATAATATTCCCAATATCATTTAACTTTAGAGTCACCTCTAACTTGTTTAGACTCACTCTAAAGGATTCGTCATTTAGAGAAGAATTATTAAGACCGCCAGCTTCCAAATTGTCAAGTGTTTTCCCAAATTTCTTTTCACATTTATCCATAGCTTCTTTTATTTGTTCATTTGTAGCATATTTAATTTCTTTCTTCGGATAGCTTAAAAGGTCTACCATCTTTTCATAAGTATTCAAAAGCAGTTCATTTGTATGGTTCTTTGTTTCCAGAGAATAAATATAATGAACCAGTTCCAATTCTCTTTCAATTCTGAGTTTCTGTTTATAATCCATTTCATAGCAATTTTTTAATTCTGCTTGCAAAGTTTCTATTGATTTTAATTCTGGTCTTTTCATTTTTAATCCCCATAAAAAATATTTATAGAACAATCATACCATAGGACACGCCAATATAATATTATCTTTTATAACACTGATAGGCAATAAAAAATCCTATAATGTTATTCACACCATAGGACACATATCATATATAATTTCTTCTCTAAAGTGATAAGCTCTTTAGAGTGAGTCTAAATAAGTTAATCGTCAGAGTAATAATGTTAAAAGATAATAATCCCCGATGAGGTTTAAAACAATTACCACTGCAATTAAAAGCAATATAGAGAATTCTTTAAGAGTATTAATCATTTTTTAATTGTTCTACTGTTTTCTCAACTGAAAAAGCACCATAAACAGTTGCTTCTAACAAATTAGAATCGATAGGATTCTTAATAATACAAACTCTTGCAGCTTCATTACATTCTGGTTCTATACTAGTTTTATAAACATTATTATTTTGTTTTAAAGTCCAAACATATAACTCATTTTTTTCTAAAAATGGTTTATCATTTTTCATTATTAGAACTCCACAAAAAATAGTTCCAATACCAATAAAAAACCCAATTGCAATCCCAGTAACCAATTTGCTATGTGTACTCATTTTAAACACACACATTCAAAGGGAGAGATATAGGTTCTGGGATATTATTCAAATCAATTCCAAAAGTATCAGCTTTATCTTTATAAATTAAACAACGAACATTTAAGATATTTTCAGATGTTAATTCTACCTTTAAAATCTCTCCTACAACTTCTTTTATTGCAGAATTCTCATAATAAATATTATAATCAGTTTTAGCTTCTACAGTGTCTTGTTTTCCCATTCCAAGACTATTCACATAAGCAATCATTTTAGCACCATCAAAACTTTGATGTACATTTGTTTGTTTCCAAGCTACCAGTGGTTCTTTTATAGCATCTGGAATTAATTTTTCATCCATTGTTTTTTCCTTAGTTTTTTCTGAATTGTATAAGTCTATTTTACCATGGGGCTACATAGTTAAATTGTACTTTTTGTTAAGTTTACGGACATCAATATTTTTAACAGAATAGAACAAGCCGTCAGTACCATTTTCTTTCCTAGACATGAGTATAAACTCTCTTTGCAATCTTTTTCTAATAGCATCAATTTGGCTCATAAATTCTGATAGCATCATATCTTTTGGAAGATTATTTTGTGCGTATTGCATATAAGAGTCATTAGGATTTTTAAAAAAGTACTTACAAAAGTTTTGTATATCCTTATCTGAGTATTTGTTTTTCATTAATAATTTATCTCCAATTATCTTTATTTATTTTTATTACCATTTTCTTAAACTATTAATGAAAAAGATAATTCATTAATAATTTAAGAAGGTCGTATGAACGAGAGTAAAGATAGTCAATTTGAATTTAAGGCAAAGATTACCAGAGCCTTTAAGGATTCAAAAACTGGCAAACTTTTTATTGAAGGTGTAGCGTCATCTACTTCTATAGATTGGCACGAAACAATCTTTAATGAAAATTGTCAACAGAATTGGATATCAGATTTAGAATCTGGATTACCAACATATATAGATATAAACAATCAAGGTGTTGATGACTGT
>JBKJQV010000193.1:0-6180 GCA_046593815.1 Sediminibacterium sp.
TTTCTCCTTCTTCGCAAGCGAAGTCGTTGAAATGACGGCTAATATGATAAAATGGTTTCATGAGATTTCTCTCCGCCTAGGGCGAGATCGAAATGACACGTTAAAAGCCTTCTCGAAGTATATAAAGCAAATAGGGTTTATAAAGTATATAAGGTTATTTAAATAATAAAAACCCGATAAACGCTATAAACCCTATAAACAGTAACCGTTAAAACAATAATTACAATTTCTTAATCAAATCTTTTGCTTGACGAACATAGTCGTCGTTCTTAGCTTCTGTAGCAAGAACAATACATTTTTCTGCACTTGCTTTTGCTCCAACTTTATCTCCCATATCTTTTTGAATTTTAGCTGTTTGCAAGAACATCCAAAAAGCTTTTGGATTTGCATCGGTAGCTTTCTTTACATTTTCTAAAGCCTTCATATTATTCTTGTCCCACTCGTAATAAAAAGTAGCAGCAGATCCGTATGCAGCAGGATTTACATTATCAGCATTTAAAGCTTTTACAACTTGAGCACGAATACGATCTTTTACATTGGTGCTCATAGGAACGCTAACTGCTGTGTTTCCCCACATAATATGTAACTCACAACTTTCGGCTTGTACGTTTGCAAATTGCATTGACAATGATTCTATTGCATCACCATTTATTTTATTAGCTTTCACTTTAAAACGAACAACGTCTTCGCTTTCTTTGTAGCCATCAGTTCCCCAATTTGTTAATCCTTTATTAATTACAATTTCCCACATGTCTTTAGCAGGAATAGTATACAATACATAAGATCCTGTGTCTAATAATTTACCACCCATCATTACATTGTCTGAAAAATAAAGACGAGTTGCAGCATTTGCACCAGTTCTCCAAAGTTTGCCTAAAGGAGCTAATTCACTATTGTCTTTTAACAACATTCTTCCTTTAATATTCGGGCGAGAATAAGTTAATTCGATTTTGCCCATTCCAAAATCTTGAGAAATTTTTTGTGTTGAACTAGGAGCAGGCATTTTAATTTGAGCCATTCCCGATAAGCCACATAATAAGACAGCAGCAAGCATTATTTTTTTCATATTCATGTTTTTTAAGAAGGCAAACCTACGTTTTGCCATTCAAATGAGATAATAATATTTAGTTAATTAAATCCTGGATGAAAGCGTTGTAGGGTATCACGGAGGAAATCTCGGTCTAAATGAGTATAAATTTCAGTTGTAGTAATGCTTTCATGTCCTAACATTTCTTGAACTGCCCTTAAATCTGCTCCACCTTCAACTAAATGTGTGGCAAATGAATGCCTCAATGTATGCGGCGAAATAGTCTTCTTAATATCAGCTTTTAATGCAAGGCCTTTTATAATATAAAATATCATTACCCTTGTTAGGTTTTTACCCCTTCTGTTTAGAAATAGATAATCCTCAAAACCTGGTTTAATTTCTTGATGAGTTCGGATGGTGTTTTTATAAATATTGATGTATTTAATTGCATCCGATCCTATGGGTATCAAACGTTCTTTATCGCCTTTACCAATTACCCTTATAAAACCAACATCGAGGTAAAGCCCAGATATTTTTAAATTCACCACCTCGCTTACTCTTAATCCACAGCTATACATTGTTTCAATGATGGCTTTATTTCTTTCGCCTTCTGAACTACTCAAATCAATTTGTGCAATCATTTTTTCAATCTCTTCAAAGCTCAACGTATCTGGCAAAGCCCTTTTGGTTTTTGGCGCATCTAATAATGCTGAAGGGTCAACGGTGCAAATTTGTTCTATCAAGCAATATTTATAAAAACTTCTAATTCCAGAAATCATTCGTGATTGTGAAGTAGCCGTCATCCCTAATTCTCCAACCCATTTTACAAAAGTTTGTAAATCTTTCAACGTAAGTTCTCCAGGATTTTTTAATTGCTGACTAACTTGCAAATAATCGGTGAGTTTAGATACATCACGCAAATAAGCTTCCACAGAATTTTCGCTCAATGATCGTTCTAACCTTAAGTATGCTTTATATCCTTTTTTATAGGCTTCCCACATGGCGAAATAAGAATTAAGAAATATGAATTACTAATGACCAATGTCTAACAAACCAATAAACTAATTGCGTACATTCGCCTATACTCAAAATTAACCAATATATACATGCAAATTAATCTTCGCTCGTTTAAACAGAAAGTTAGGTATCACCAGAAGACAATGAAACGATTTTTAGGGAAGATAGAAAAGAATCCACCCAAAGGATTAGATAAATTAGCTGAAAAAATTGATGCTGAAGTTTGGAAAGAAATAGATTGTTTAAGTTGTGCAAATTGCTGTAAAACAATGAGTCCAACTTTTACTGTAAAAGATATTAAACGCATTGCTGCACATTTTGAAATTACACCCAATGAGTTCAAAGAAAAATGGTTGTTCTTCGATAAAAAAGATAAGGATTGGATGAATACTAGTCAGCCTTGTCAGTTCTTAAATACTACTAGCAATATGTGTAGCATTTATGAAGTTCGTCCCGACGATTGTGCAGGGTTTCCTCATTTAAAGAAAAAGAAAATGGTGGAATATATACATGTTCACCAGCAAAATATTTCTTATTGCCCGGCCACTTATAAAATGGTTGAAAAATTAGAAGCACAATTAGGAGCTAAATAGGCTGGAATTTTTAATTCCTAATTCCTAATTCATAATTCTAATCTTCCAATCTTTCCTTTGTCGCCTGCTATATATATGGCTTTGCCGTTTCGAGCTTTTTGTACTACATTAAAACTTTGCTTATTAATCAACTGCCAGTTTTTACCGCCATCTTTTGATATATCAACACCTGAAGTGCCGCAAGTAACCAAGTTTTTTTCGTCAATATAAATAACGCAAGATCTAAATCCATGCGGGTAAGTAATTGGTTTGGTAAATTCAAATTCATACATACTTTTCATTTCAACAAGCACACAATTATTATTTGGTATGGTATCCTTTTTATAATCTCCACCAACAATAATTGCTCTGCCTATAATAGGACTAGCTGCAACAGAAAAAGCACCTGAAGACTCATTGCCTTGTAGTATTGGAATTGAAGAAACTCTTTTGCAATAAAAAGTACACCATAATCTTGAAGAAGTTCCACCGCTTACCGCTAAAATGGGACCGTTATTTGTCCATTTCGAAAATTGAATATTGGTGCCACTAGCAGCAAAAAATGCTTCGCCTTTATTGAATGGACTAAAATTAGTTGCTTCATCATTATTTAATTTATTCCAAACTTCCCCAGCATCATTAGTGGAGAGTAAATACATTTTATCATTTATAGGATCACCAATAACTCTTCCTATCCATTTGTTATCTATTTTAGCAAAATCCATTGCATCTAAAAAAGCACCTTTAGTAGTATCTTCAAAAACTTTGTACCAGTTATTGCCTCCATCCTTTGTTTTTAAAATGATAGCTGGTTGAGTTATACCCATAATGATGGCTGTTGTATCATCAAAGGCTTCGATATCTCTAAAATCATTTTTTTCATAGCCTTTAACAATAATCCATTTCCATGATTTACCGCCATCTAATGTTTTGCCAACTGAACCCCTGCTGCCACTAACCCAAACTGTATTATCAGTTACTACACTTAATCCTCTAATGCTCGTTTTAGAGCTTGTGTCAATTATTTTAATGGAGGGTTGTGCAAATGAAATATTGCCATTTAAAATAAGCGATAAAGAAAATATTTTTATTAGTGAATTCATAATAGCACATTTGCAATAAAAATAGGAAATAAGAATTAAGAAAGATGTATTTAAAACCCGTAACTCGCAATCTTTAACTCGAAACTAAAAAATATGATCCCATATTGGATGAGCCGAACACAACTATTATTAGGGGATGAGTTGACTAATTCGTTAATTCAAAAACATGTATTGGTTGTTGGGTTGGGTGGTGTTGGAGGAATTTGTGCGGAAATGATTGCTAGGGCAGGAATAGGGAAGATGACTATTGTTGATGCTGATACAATCGACTTAAGTAATACCAACAGACAGATACCTGCATTACATTCTACCGCAGGGTTACTTAAAACTGAGGTAATGGCAGCAAGATTAAAGGACATTAATCCTCAACTCGATCTCACTATTAAATCTATTTACATAAAAGAAGAGGAGACAAAAATATTATTAAACGAATGTCATTATGATTATGCGGTTGATTGCATAGATACATTGTCGCCTAAAGTATTTTTTATTAAATCTTGTTTAGACAGAAATATTCCTATTGTTAGTTCATTGGGTGCAGGAGGAAAATTAGATCCTTCACAAGTTGTTATAACTGATATTTCAAAAACTTATCAATGTAATTTGGCAAGTTATGTTAGAAAGAAATTGCATGCCGTTGGAATATATAAAGGATTAACGGTTGTATTTAGTCCAGAAAAAGTTGATCAATCAAAAGTAATAGAAACCGAAAAAGCATTTCCTAAAAAATCAATAATCGGCACCATCAGTTATATGCCCGCTATTTTTGGTTGTATGGCCGCAAGTGTAGTTATTAGAAACTTATCAGGTTCATCTATTCAGTAAAGTAAAAATGTATCTATTGTAGATTCCCAGTTTGATGGAGATGTAATTTTTGTAATTGTTTTTAAGAAACTAGGAAATGGCAAATCAAACAAGGTTTCGCTGTTATCAATACCCAATAATTTATCTAAATGCTTTTCACCAAGCGGGTTTACATTTGTTTTGTAATTAGTCCATTTAAAATTATTAGGATGCATTTCTTTTAAAAGTTTTAGCAACAATAAACCCATATACACAGGTTTAAATTCTTGATAATTTTTTACTTTTATTCTCATGCCTTTACATTCCTCGCCAACATACTTAGCTTCAACTGGTAAAAATGCAATGGGCTCGGAATGAATATCTTCATCAAATAAATTATTTAATTGCATGCTAATTGCAATATGCTTTAACCATGGCGCCCCCACAATTTGAAATGCTTCTTTAGTACCACGGCCTTCTGAAATATTAGTTGATTCTAAAAAACAAAGTGCAGGATACAATAGCATGCTTTCAAAAGACTGAATGGCAGGTGAAGTTCCAACAAATGGCAACTGCCAATCTGGTTCAAAATAATCTCTTTCCCAATTACTGCAAGCAACAATTTCAAGATCTACGTCTAAATGCTGTGCTGTATTAAAATACCTAGCTAACTCTCCTAATGTACAAGAATGCCTGATAGGTATGGACCATCTGCCAATAAATGAGTTGCTGGAGCCATTTAAAAACGGACCCTCCGCTAATTGCATATTTTCCGATAAAAGATTGGGCCTATCAAGTACAACTAATTTCTTTTTGTTAAATGCACAGGATTCCATTACGTATGTCAATGTCCATAAGTAAGTATAAAATCGAACACCTATATCAGGTATATCAAAAATAATAAGATCAATATTGGATAGATCTTTTTCAGATGGCGCAAGCTTATCGCTATATAAACTTATTATTGGCAAATCTGTTAACTCATCTATGCCATCATGTATGGCTTCACCATCAGCACCTTTGGTAGATAAGCCATGTTCTGGAGAAAATAGTTTAACTAAATTAAAGCCTATATCCTGCAAAGCTTTTCTTGATGCAATTCCGTTGTATGTTGTAGCCGCTTCATTAGTAACTAATGCTATTCGTTGATGCTTCCATGAAGGATTGGATAATAATAATTGATCTATTCCGAAGTAAACCATTTTAATTTAAATTTATTTTCAATCTCTTTCAAAATCCATTCGCTCTTTCATCTGTTCTACAACATTAAAAATAATGGGACAACGATCGTAATGCATGAATGTAGTAAACAATCTTCTTTTAAAATTAGGTAAGTGTAAAGCCGGAAATTCTTTGCAGCCCTCAAATCGATATTCATAAGTAGTACATTTATTGTCCGATAAAAAGTGACAAGGCATTTGATTCATAATCATCATTCCATTGCTTCCTTTTTCGAGGTATTTTTCATCAAAATCTTTTCTGTTTTGTTGTAAGTGAATAGATAAATTATCAGCTTCATTTTCATTTAAACAAACCATCAAGCTTTTACAGCAGTTTCCACAATCAGTGCAATTAATAGTAGGACTTACAATTGCATCTAATTCCTTTACCAATTCATCTACCTCAACTCCATCTCTTTCTTTTACAAATTCCTTAAAACGGTCGTTTTCCAGTTCTT
>JBKJQV010000186.1:0-13842 GCA_046593815.1 Sediminibacterium sp.
GGAATGGATAATACCAATTATTTAAAATTTCTGATTGTAGAAGTTTCAGATAAATTGTAAGGCATTGTTAAATACTACGTATAGAAGAATATTAAATCAGCAATAATGAAATTAATATTGATTCTTTTACTGTCTACTACTTTTGCATTTAGTTTTGGAAATGTTTCAGCACAGACTGACTTACGCAAAAGAAATTTTAATACCGAAAAAAATGGACTTGCCATAAAAGGCTATGATCCAGTAGCTTATTTTGAAAGCAATAAAGCCATTGAAGGAAAATCGTCTATTAGTCTGATATTAGATGGTATTACCTATAACTTTTCTACACCTCAAAACAAAGAATTGTTTCGAATTAATCCTTCAAAATACGAACCTCAGTATGGAGGCTGGTGTGCATATGCAATGGGTTCAAGCAATGAAAAAGTAGAAATAGATCCGGCAACATTTAAAATCACTAATGGCAAGCTCTATTTATTTTATCATACTTGGGTGAACAATACTTTAACAAAGTGGAATAAAGAAGAAATTTCACTAAAAAACAAAGCAGATATTAATTGGTCAAAAACAAATCATTAGAAATGAAAAAAATATACATCCTTCTTTTCACAATACTTTCAACTGCGTCTATTTTATCAGCTCAACAAGCAGAAATATTCTCTACAAATGGCAAAGCTATTAAAGGGTATGATGTTGTTGCATTCTTTGTAGAAGGTAAACCATTAATTGGGTTTGATAGCCTACAATATCAATGGAAAGAAACCAAATGGTTGTTTTCTACAACAAATAATTTAAAGTTATTTATTAAAAATCCAGAGAAATATGCTCCGCAGTATGGAGGCTATTGTGCTTATGGAACTGCAGATAACCACAAAGCCCCAACACAAATTGAAACTTGGACAATTCTAAATGATAAACTTTATTTTAACTATAATTTAAAAGTAAAAGAATATTGGAATAAAAAGCAAGACTCACTGATTCAAAAAGCTGATATTAATTGGCAAACACTAAAAAAGTTATAACTTCCGTTCAAAATAGTTTGAATGGGTATTAAAGAGCATCAACAAAGCGCTACTGAATGGGTAAATGAGTATTCAGATTTATTGTATGGTTATGTAGTTCAAAGAGTTAAAGATACTCATATTGCTAAAGACTTAGTTCAAGAAACATTTTTAGCAGCTTGGAGAAATGTTGATAAATACAATGGAGAAGCGTCAGTTAAAACTTGGCTCTTTACGATTTTAAAAAATAAAATTATTGATCATTATAGAAAATCTAGCAATCGTTTAACAGATGAATTAGTTTCTGATGAAGTAGATCAAGACGTATTTTTTGATACTGCCGGACATTGGCAAAAATCGGCTTATCCATCAGATTGGTCTATTTCTCAAGAAAATAAAATTGAATCTAAAGAGTTTTATTCGATTTTATTGAGTTGCAAGAAAAAACTAAAAGAAATTCAAGCTTCCGTGTTTACAATGAAGTATTTAGATGACATGGATAGCGAGGAAATATGCAAAGAATTAAATATTAGTTCTTCTAACTATTGGGTTTTATTGCATAGAGCTAAAGTACAATTAAGATCGTGTATTGAATCGAACTGGCTAACAACATAATAATTCAAAAATGGGAATCTCATGTAAAAAAGCGGTAGATTTTATTTCTAAGAAAGAAGAAGGAAAATTAAACTTATACCAAAGATATCTTTTATGGAGTCACTTAGCTATTTGCTATGTTTGTAAAAGATTTGAAAAGCAAAATAGGTTAATTGCAACAATTTTTAAATCTAATCCAAATAAGGTTAATGATGTTTTAAAACAATCTGATAAAGAAGGTATGATTAGTGAGCTTGAGAATGTTATTTAATAATTAATTATTTAGTTGTTGTAAGGCTAATCCATATAGTGCGTATTGATAATAAAATAAATATGCCAACAAATAAACAAAATATTCTAGTTTGGTCTCTTCGAATTATTGCTGCACTAATCATGTTGCAGACCCTCTATTTTAAATTCACTGGAGCCGAAGAGTCTATCTATATATTTTCGACCCTTGGCATTGAGCCATACGGTAGAATAGGATCTGGCATAGCAGAGTTGATTGCTTCTATCCTTATATTAATTCCGTCAACTACAGGTTTTGGAGCATTAATTGCAGTGGGAGTAATGAGTGGTGCTATATTATCTCATTTAACAAAATTAGGTATAGTAGTTAAAGATGATGGTGGGCAATTGTTTATATACGCTATTATAGTTTTCATTTCGAGTGCAATTTTACTATATATTTATAGAAATCAATTATTGCGATTAATCAATAAAAACAAATAATTCAATATGCATCTAGCAAATCCTATTACTAAATTGTTTGATCAAATTCAGCAAGTTCTAAACCAATTAACTGATATTGAGTATACCAATCATAATAAGGCTTTATTGAATGCTACAATCGGTCAGCATGTTAGGCATATTATAGAACTCTATATTGAATTGAACAATGGTTATGAAAATGGAATAGTAAACTATGAATTAAGAAAAAGAAGTTTACAAATTGAATCAGATAAAAATTTTGCTGGCAATCAGCTCAATATACTTGCCAAAAGTTTAAACAAAGTTGATAAGGAATTATTGCTTGAAACAGACTATTCAATGAATAACTTATCTAAAATTCAGGTGCAAACTAATTATTTTAGAGAGCTAATCTATAATTTAGAACACACAGTTCATCATATGGCATTAATGAGGGTTGCTCTATTATCTTATAAATCTATAAAAGTAACTGATGATTTTGGTGTTGCTGTTTCAACAATCAAGTTTAAAAATGAAGTATGTGCACAGTAACATTTATTCCTCTTAATAATCGTTACTTCATAACATCAAATAGAGATGAACATACTACTCGAGGGCTTGCAATTGCGCCAAAAAGAATTCAATTAAATGGATTTGAATTAATATACCCAAAAGATGCAGATGCTGGCGGTACTTGGATTGCTACAAAAAATACAGGGGAAGCAATTGTACTATTAAATGGTGGTTTTTACAAGCATCAGTCAAATCCTCCATACAAAAAAAGCAGGGGAATAATTTTGCTAAATATATTTATTGATAATGATCCTCTATTAACTTTACAAACTGAAGATTTAACTAATATTGAGCCTTTTACTTTAGTTTATTTAGGCAATCAACTTCTCACAGAATTTAGATGGGATGGATTAACAAAGCATTTTAAGAAGTTAAATAGTTCAATTGCACATATTTGGTCATCAGTTACTTTATATGAACCAGACACTATAAAAAAAAGAGAAACTTGGTTTAATGAATGGTTACATGTAAATCCCAATCCCGAATTAAAGGATATTTTAAATTTTCATTTGTACGCAGGAGAAGGCAATGCTGCAATTGATATTAACATGAGCAGAAATAATGAGCTGAAAACAGTAAGTGTTAGTTCTATTTTAATTTCAGAAAAGCAGAATGAATTCGCTTATATCGATTTGATTAATAATAAATCATATAAAGAATCATTAACAAACAAATCTGATAATTACCAACTAAGCTATTTGAATAATTAAAATATTTTGAAATTCAGAAAAACCATTATAAAGATTACAAATTGGGAATACTGGCCGTTTAATCTAGTGTATTTTCCAATTTATTTTTACTGGGCATGGCTTTCATTAAAATCAAAATCGTTTTTTTTCTTTAGTACTTCCAATCCAACAATTGAAAACGGCGGTTTCTTGATGGAGAGTAAAAAAAAGATTTATGATATTATTCCTCAACAATTTTATCCTAAAACAATTCTGGTAAATTTCAATGACACAATTGAAAGTATTGTAATACAATTAAATAATCAAAACTTGCAATACCCGTTAATAGCTAAGCCGGATATAGGTATGAGAGGTTTGCAAGTAAAAAAAATGAGCTCGTTTGATGACATTAAAGATTATCATTCTAAAACAAGGGTCAATTTTTTATTGCAAGAATTCATTCAATATCCAAATGAAATAGGGATTTTTTATTATAAAATTCCTGGTGAATCAACCGGTACAATTTCAGGAATTGTTGGAAAAGAATTTCTTACAGTTATTGGAGATGGCATTTTAACTATCGAAGAAATAATTATTCAAAATGATCGGTTTGTTCTCCAATTAGAAAAATTAAAAACATCATATGGTAAATTACTCGATAAAGTTTTATCTAAAAATGAACTGTTTACATTAGTTCCTTATGGCAATCATGCAAGAGGAGCTAAATTTGTAGACCTCACTCATTTAGTTGATGAAAAACTAATTTCGAGAATAAATAGTATTTGCAATACAATACCAGAATTTTATTATGGCAGGCTAGATATTAAATACAATACATGGGAAGAGTTAAAAGAAGGCAAGAGTTTTTCAATAATAGAAGTAAATGGCGCTGGTAGCGATCCTACACATATATATGATCCTTCTCACTCAATTTTCTTCGCATGGAAAGAAATAATCAAGCACCTCAATATTCTGTATAAAATAAGTGTCCTAAATAAAAGCAGATTACAAATGGAATTTATGACTACTAAGGAAGGTCTTGCAATGTTAAAAGCTAACAATACCCAAATTGAACTTATTTCAAAATTTCATTAAATATTCAGTTACCTAACAACTTGGAATTTACCCGACTCTACAATTCTTCCAGTTCTGTCACGTAATTGAAATATGTACAAGCCCCGATAATAGTTCTCATTAAAATAAATAACAATTTTTGATTCGTTAATTACAGATGATGACATTTTGCGTCCGATGAAATTATAAATTTCAAGCGAATATGATTTGTCTACTGATTTATCAAAATCAAACTGAATATATTGAGTAGCTGGGTTGGGGTAAAAACGTTGAATTTTAGAAGGTGCTTCATTTAATCGAAGCATGTTATCATAATAAGTATAGTCCACAGTAAAGCTGCTACAGACAATAGAAAAACTCAATAAAAATGCCGAGTATAAATACCTCATTCAAATAATTGTACTATGAAAATACTTAAAATTAAGTAGTATTCCAAAAAAAACAAAAGCATTGAGCTGCAAAATATTGCAAGTCAATGCTTTATCTATAATGATTATGAATTATTAGTTCAATCCCTCCAATGTAGTTTGTATTGCAGCAAAGTTTGGCAAATCACCTGGAGTTGCACATACTTCAGCATATTGAACTACACCAGTTTTATCTACAACAAAAGCTGCACGTTTGCTTACACCCATCATTTCAAATGCAGGGAATGTATCATATAAAACACCGTATGCTTTTGCAGCTTCTTTATTAAAATCACTTAACAATGGGAAATTGAGATTTTGCTCTGTTCTAAATTTATCTAATACAAATAAAGAATCAACTGAAACACCAAATACTTCTGCATTTGTATTATTGTAAACTGCAATATTGTCTCTTACATTGCATAACTCAGCAGTACATACTCCAGTAAATGCTAACGGGAAAAACAAAATCACAACGTTTTTACCTTTATGGTCAGCTAAATTCACTTTCTGTTTTTCAGTATTAAACAAAGAAAAATCAGGTGCTTGTTGTCCTTTTTGAATACTCATTTTTATATTAATTTATTAACTATTATTAAAATCAAAGATAACACAACAAACAGTAAAATGTTGATTTTTTATAATCAAATTAATTAGGAATTGTCATTTCAGGAACAACATTTGGTACAATCAGCTTACCAGCTGTTTTGGCAACAATTTCTTCAACCGTTACACCTGGTGCTCGTTCTACTAATATGAAGCCTCCGGATGTAATATCTAAAACTGCTAATTCTGTAACCACTTTTTTTACACACCCAAGTCCAGTTAGAGGTAAAGTACACTTAGATAATAATTTACTCTCTCCTTTTGGATTGGTATGCATCATTGCAACAATTATATTTTTAGCACTAGCAACAAGATCCATCGCCCCTCCCATCCCTTTTACCATTTTCCCTGGTATCTTCCAGTTAGCAATATCACCGTTGGCACTTACTTCCATTGCCCCAAGTACGGTCAAATCAATTTTACCAGCTCTTATCATTCCAAAACTTTCAGCACTATCAAAAAATGAACCGCCAGGAATTACTGTAATTGTTTCTTTACCTGCATTAATCAAATCTGCATCAATAGCAGATTCTTCAGGATATGATCCCATTCCCAATATTCCATTTTCACTTTGTAAAACAACTGATATGCCTTTAGGAATATAATTTGAAACAAGTGTAGGAATGCCTATACCCAAATTAACATACATACCGTCCTTCAACTCCTGAGCAATTCTTTTTGCAATTCCAAATTTATCTAACATCGAAAAAGTTTAATTGGTATATCAAATTTATAACTGTCCTACAATTTAACTGTTCTTCTTTCTATCCTTTTCTCATATCCCTCCCCTTGAAAAATACGATGCACATAAACACCAGCAACATGTACATTATCCGGATCAATCTGTCCGGGTTCTACTAATTCTTCTACTTCAACTATTGTAATGTCTCCAGCTTTTGCCATAGAAGTTGAAAAGTTCCTAGTCGACTTCCTAAAAACCAAATTACCCATTGTATCACCTTTCCATGCTTTTATAATTGCATAATTAGCATGAAGAGCATGTTCCATTAAATACATTTTCCCATCAAACTCTCTAACTTCTTTTCCTTGTGCTATTTCAGTACCAAAACCTGCAGGTGTAAAAAATGCTGGAATACCCATGCCCCTCATTTCAATTCGAGTAGCAAGAGTTCCTTGAGGCACCAAATCAACTTCCAATTCCCCGTTTAATAGCTGTCGTTCAAACTCTGCATTTTCACCTACATAACTACTGATCATCTTTTTAATTTGCTTTGTTTTTAAGAGTAATCCTAAACCAAAATCATCAACTCCAGCATTATTTGAAATGCAGGTTAAATTGTTAATTCCACTAAGTACCAAAGCCTTTATAGAATTCTCTGGTATTCCGTTCAAGCCAAATCCACCCAACATTATTGTTGCTCCATTTGGTATATCTGCAATTGCAGTTGTAGCACTTTGAAATACTTTATTCATAATAATTATAAATCATATTATTTTTCTAAAACTTGGTTTCTTTGAAATTTAGCAATTGCATCTACTGAATCTATTAATTCTTTAAATTGTAAAGGATGAGATTCATAAAATTTATAGCTAAAATAGAATTGCTCTTTGGTAATACCATGAGATTTAAATACTTGATCGTATAATTTTAAATTACCCTTTTGAATTGGAATTATTGTATCTTTTACATTAATACGAAGATAAAACTCATCTGCTTTTAATATATCCCATACAATGCTTCGCATTTCATTAACTGGAATTATTTTCAATTCTTTTTTTTTGCTTACCATTGAATTACAAGCAATAAAAAAAAATACAAGAATAAAAAAAATAACATTTCTCACAATAATTCTTGTTTGTATTTTGATGAATTTACTACATCCAATGTACTCATTAATTCAATTACCTTGGCCTTTTCATCTGCAGTTCCTTTTTTAAATACCCCAACTATTTCTGGTTGTTTTCCTTGCATAAAAAACTGAAGTATCATAGTGTTAGGATTCTCTTTATTAAATGCATGAAGCTGTATTAATGCCTGCAAAATATTCGCTCTAGCCTCATTTTCGTTTTCAACCATTTTATCTAATCCCGATCTGTAATAGCTATAAATAACATCATGAATAATATTGTATTTACTATTAATCATGTTTTCATTTAACCAATATCTATTCCTTAAAGCATCGAAAACTCTCCATCCAGAAATTCCCTTCCCCTCTGGAGCATTATTTACAATATTCTGTGCTTTTCTAAAATAATTTTCGCCGCTTTTAGGAGAAAAAGAATCATAATCTAGCCCAATAAGCATATAAGCATAAAACGCATAAATAGCAGTTAAATTAGCCACAGATGCATCGGTGCCTTGCACCCTATTTTCATTAAACTCAACCGGCTGAAACTCAACATATTTAAAGGTAACATCAGCATCAATAAAATTAACCATTGCCGCACTATAAGAACTATTATATATTGGGCGAGCAACCTGAACAGTTAATGAAGCTTTGTAAACATTAGGATCTGAAATTGATTCGATATTTAAAATAAAACTGCATTTTATTTTCTCATTTTCTTTGAATACATCATTGGTCCATTTTCTATTATTCATAAATGTATTCAACTGCGATTGAAGTGTAGTAAATATTTTCTTGTCCACCGTTGAATTTACTCTACTTGCAAGTACAGTTACTTTTGCAAGTAATTCTTGTGCATTTGAAGTAATACTGCATATAACAAAAAATAAAAATAATAAATGCTTCTTATAATGCATTGCCTTCTTTAATTACAAATGAAACTATTTCTTTAGCAATTTCCTTTTTGGACTTTAATTCAATTGATTGCTCCTTTCCATTTTTAGAAAAAATAATTACTTCGTTTGTATCAACTGCAAATCCAGCACCTTCTGTTCTTAATGAATTTAATACTATTATATCTGCATTTTTTTGGATTAGTTTTGACTTTGCATTTTCTTTCTCGTTATCAGTTTCTAATGCAAACCCTACAATCAATTGATTTGCTTTTTTATTTTTTCCTACCTCAGCCAATATATCAACCGTTTTGTTTAGTTCTATTGTTAACACTGCATCTTTCTTTTTAATCTTCCCATTCGCTGGATTTTTAATTGTATAGTCTGCTACTGCAGCACTAAATATACCAATATCCATTTTTGTGAAAAATGGTTTTACAGCTTCATACATTTCATTTGCTGATTGAACAGAAATTTTAGTTATTCCTTTATATGCAATTTGCTCTTGAGATGGCCCTGATACTAAAACCACTTCTGCACCTTTCATATAAAGTGATTCTGCAATTGCAAAACCCATTTTACCCGAAGAATGATTTCCAATAAAACGAACTGGATCAATTGCTTCATAAGTTGGACCAGCAGTAACTACTGCTAATTTGCCCTTTAATACATCTTCTCTAAAATAGTTTTCAGTAATAAATTGAATGATCATCTCTGGTTCAGCCATTCTACCAGCCGCAAATAATCCGCTTGCTAATTCACCTACTTCAACAGGCATAACTTTATTACCAAAAGAAATAAGCTTAGCTAAGTTTTGCCGAATAGAAGGATGTAACCACATATCTTCATCCATAGCAGGAGCAACCATAACAGGGCAGGTTGCTGATAAATAAACTGCCAACAATATATTATCGCAAAAGCCATTGGCCATTTTTGCTAAAGTATTACAACTTAGAGGGGCTATAATCATCAAATCTGCCCAACGCCCTAATTGCACATGATTAGACCATTCATTGTCTTCAGCCAATAGGCTTACAACCTTATTTTTTGAAAGTGTGGAAAGTACCAAAGGAGAAACAAATGAAGTAGCAGCAGGAGTTATAACCACTTTTACTTCTGCCCCAGCTTTAACTAAAAGTCTTACTAATAGTATGCTTTTGTAAGCAGCTATACTTCCAGTAATACCAATTAATATTTTTTTTCCCTTAAACATGGCAATTGATAGAAATTAAATGAATTAAGATTATCAAAGTAACAAAAAACGACAGCAAAATACTGTCGTTTCAATTCTTTTTAAGAAAATTTAGCATTATCTGAATAAATCGTTATCCGTATTCTTTCTATGATAAATTTTATTGTCCATAAATTCTTGAGTTGCCAAAATTGAAGGGTTCGGCATTTTTTCATATGCTTTAGATATTTCAATCTGCTCTTTATTTTCATGAATTTCTTCTAAGCTATCAGTATGACTAGCAAATTCTTCTAATTTATTATGCAATTCTTCACGCAAAGAAATATTAATTTGATTAGCTCTTCTTGCAATAATTGCAATTGACTCATACAAATTTCCTGTTTTTGCTTTAATAGAAATTAAGCTTTTAGTTTCTATTACACTTGGAGTGTTAGCACTCATTTGCCTTCTTAATTTACTCATTTTTTACCGGTTTTGTTAAGTATGTTTTGGGTTTGTGTTTTGTATTTTTTTACATCTTCTAAAAACTTGCTATCTGTGAATCTATCACTAAATTCGCTACATTCTGTTAATACTTTTTCATATCGAACTTGTTGCTTTTCTTCATAACTCATTTTAGCATATTCATAATACGACTTAATCATTTGAAACTTATATTCATCTGATTTTTTTGAATCAGGAAAATTATCTGAAACATTTCCAAATGCTATAGCTGCAGCCTTATAATATCCAAGATTATAATACAATTCTGCGCTTTTATAATCTTTCAATTCTAACTTTGCTCTGCAAATATCAATCAATTCACTCGCATCTTTTACACGCGGTGAATTTGGATGCGTGGAAATAAATGCTTGCATTAAACCCATTGTTTTATTGGTATTGGTTTGATCCAATTCTACTTTTGGTGATTGTTTAAAATAACAATAAGCACGCATATATTCGCACTCTTCGCTCTTTGTACTCGCAGGAAAATTCTCAACAAATGTTTTAAACAAATTTTCTGCGTTTAAATAATCTTTGTTATAATAATAGGAATATGCATATTTAAAATACATGTCTTCGTAACGAGTAGATCCTTTTAAGAAAGGAAAAACATCTTCAAAGATCTTTTGCGCTTCTGGGAACTTTCCATTTGCATAATACTGCTCAGCCATTTTATACTTGTACTCATAATCCTTACTCTTCATTATCTTAGAAAGCTTATTAGTGCACGAAGTAGCTAAGCCAAATAATAACACCGAAAAAAGTACAAGTCTACCCATAAAGTTGGCAAAATTAAGCATTAAACGGCAATATATAAAGGTAATCGCTGTTTTTCCATTTTATACAGTTAATTAATAGCTAAAAAGGCCATCCCATTGATTCGGGACAGCCTTTTTTATTACAACTTCAGGTGATATTACTTCGTATCACCCTCTCCTTCTTGCAATTTTGCTTTAATCTCTGCCAAAGCACCTAAATCACCCAAAGTAGATTTTTCTACTTTAGCTTGGATGTTTTTAACAGCTTTCTTAGTATTATCAGACTCAGTTTTTGCTTCTTTCTTAGCAGTTTCTTTTTCCTCTGCAATATGCTGTTCCCAAATACGAGCGTGACTTAAAACGATGCGCTTTTCATTTCTATCAAATTCAATCACTACAAATTGAGCAGTTTCATCAGCTTTTACCGAGCTGCCATCTTCTTTGTTAAGGTGACGGCTAGGTGCAAAACCTTCTAAACCATATTGTAATTGAACTAAAGCACCTTTATCGTCTTTACGAGTTACAGTACCTTCATGAATTGAACCTATAGCAAATGTTTCTTCCAATGCATTCCAAGGATCTTCTTCTAATTGCTTGTGACCTAATTGCAATTTACGGTTTTCCTTATCTATACTTAAAATGATAATATCTATAGGCTCACCAACTTTGGTATAATCTGAAGGGTGATTGAAACGCTTCAACCAACTTAAATCGCTGATATGAATCATTCCACCAATACCTGGTTCCATTTCAACAAATACGCCATAAGGTGTGATGTTTTTAACTAACCCTTTGTGCTTGCTGTTTTCAGGGAATTTATTTTCTATAGTGTTCCAAGGATCTTGACTCATTTGCTTAATACTCAAACTCATCTTACGAGCATCCTTATCTAAGGTTACTACTTTCGCTTCATGCTCATCTCCCAATTTGAAGAATTCTTTTGCATTTATTGGAGTATTGGCCCAAGTAATTTCAGATACGTGAACCAATCCTTCAACACCTGGTTGAATTTCGAGGAATGCACCGTAATCTTCAATATTTACAACTTTACCTTTTACAACAGTACCTTCTGCTAATCCTTCAGGTAATACATCCCAAGGATGTGGAGTTAATTGTTTTAAACCTAAGCTGATACGTTTTTTATCATCATCAAAGTCTAATACAACAACTTGTAATTTCTGATCCATCTTCACTACCTCACTAGGGTGAGAAATTCTACCCCAAGAAATATCTGTGATATATAACAATCCGTCTAATCCACCTAAGTCCATGAAAGCACCAAAATCAGTAATGTTTTTAACAACACCTTCTAATACTTGGCCTTTCTCTAACTTACTCATGATCTCAGCACGCTGTGCTTCAATATCACTTTCAATCAAAGCTTTGTGAGATACAACAGCATTCTTAATTGTTTCATTAATTTTAACTACTTTAAATTCCATGGTTTTTCCAACAAACTGATCATAATCAGTTACTGGTTTCACATCAATCTGAGAACCAGGTAAGAAAGTTTCCATTCCAAAAACATCTACTATTAAACCTCCTTTGGTTTTGCTGGTAACTGTTCCTGTAACTACTTCTCCTGTTTTATGAACTTCAACAATTCTTTCCCAAGCACGGAAGATTCTAGCAGATTTACGGCTTAAGTGAAGATTACCTAAACGATCTTCTTTTTCCACTACCATTACTTCTACTTCATCCCCAATTTTTAAAGTTGGTACGTCGCGGAATTCATTCAAAGAAATTAATCCGTCACTCTTAAAACCAATGTTAATTACAACATCTGTTTTAGTTAAAGCAACTACTAATCCTTTTACAATTTCAGCATCTTCAATTTGAATGAAAGTGTTGTCGTAAACTTTGTCGTACTTAACACGCTCAGCTTCTGCATAATGACTAACATTACGCTTGTCGATACTCCAATCAAAATCATCATGCGCAGTTTCTAAAACCGGCGCAACTTCAGGTGCTTTTGTTGTCGCAGTAGGAACTTCAACAGCATCAATTGCTGCCGCATTCTCCTGAGCATCTGCGTTTAGTTGTTTGTTAATTTGATTCATACAATAATCCGATGGTTTTAATCGGGCGGCAAAGGTACTAAAACTTAGAAATAATGCTCAACTTTTTGAAATAAAAAAGGAGGGTTTTAATAAAAATGATCAAATTAAGCAGAAAAGTCAATTATTTAAACATAACCATAGTATTACATATTATTTTAAGTTATACTACTTAAAGGGCAATTCCATTCGATTTTAACAATTGTAAGACCAATTTTACTATAATGTAAATTAATTTTCGAAATTATTAAAAAGCATTCTTTTTATACTAATCATTTATTAAGACTGTATATAACTTTGCAATTGAGAAATGGTTTCTTGTTGATTTAAAATAGTTTCAGTTACAACATCATTTATTGAAATAATTCCAACTAATTGTCCTGATTCAAATACTGGCAAATACCGAATATGTTTTGCCGACATTAATTGCATGCAATGCTCAACTGTATCTACCAATTTAACTGGCGGGAAATCGGTAGTCATAATTTCACTTACAGGTGTTTCGCTCGAATGCCTACCCATTAAAATAACTTTACGAGAATAATCGCGTTCTGTTAATATACCTAGAAATTGATCATTATTGATAACAACCAATGATCCAATATTTTTTTCCGCCATCAATTGCAAAGCTTGAATAACTGTTGTATTCGGAGATATACTTGCTACCTGATTTCCCTTTCGGGTGAGGATATCACTTACTTTTCGCATAACACTTCTTTTTGATAACCTAATATAACTCTTTTTCCAAATAATGCATCAGGAATCTTCAATTTTTTATTCTATCAATGACTTATTATTATAAAATTCTCATTTTTACATTACGTTTAATCAGATTTTTGCTTTTAACCCTTTTGGCCGAACAATAGGAATTATTCAATAAAATTCCCAGAAACAATAATCCAACATCAACATAGCAGTTTTTGCGAGATTGCATTGATTTGTGGATCTTTTATTGGCTTAATTTAATTGGATGTTTTTGTGCTTTTTACTGGCATTAGAATTCCAGTTATGATATAAACGCTTAATTTAATTGAAAAGAAT
>JBKJQV010000325.1:0-3405 GCA_046593815.1 Sediminibacterium sp.
CATGGTTCATTATTGCCCGATTACAGAGGTGCTGCACCAATCAACTGGGCTGTGATGAATGGAGAAAAAGAAACCGGCGTTACTACTTTTAAGTTAAAACATGAAATTGACACTGGGGATATTTTACTACAGGAAAAGTTTACAATAGGTGAAAATGAAACTGCAACTGAAGTGCATGATCGAATGAAAATTATCGGAGCATCACTTTTAATCAAAACAATACAAGGTTTGATAGATAATTCAATTATCGAAAAATCGCAATTAATTTCTACAGCACAACCCAAACATGCCCCAAAATTGTTTACTAAAGATTGCGAGATCAATTGGAATGAATCTGCTTCAAAAATTCATAATCAAATAAGAGGACTCTCGGTTTTTCCTGGAGCGATTACTATATTAGATAATAAAATTTTAAAAATATTTAAATCAGAAAAAGAAATAATTCTACATAATTACACTATTGGCACTGTAATTTGTGATGGAAAAAGAATATTGAAATTCGCCTGCTTAGATGGATTCATCAACATTATAGATTTACAAATAGAAGGAAAAAAAAGAATGCTTATTGAAGACTTCTTAAGAGGATATCGAATCAGTTCTTAAAATTATTTTGCTATTCCTGCTTTTAATTCTTCTAAACTTACTATTCCTTGCTTGCGCCATACTTCTTTGCCGTCTTTGAATACGATAAATGTAGGAAGAGCAACAAATTGTAATGCTTTCATTACAGATATATCATTACCACCATCCACTTTTACCAGTGAGTAAGTTTCACCTAATTCATTCTTTAATTGTTGTAAAACAGGCTCCATTTTTTTACAGGGAGGACACCATTCGGCACTTATATCTACTAATGTGATTTTCGACTTATTTACCATCGCTTGAAATGCAGGAATTGATAACTCAGTGAGACTATTAACAGACTCTATTGATTTGCCTTCCATTTTCCATGCACTCATACCCCCCTCCAAATTATACACTTGCTTAAATCCTTGCTTTGCCATTAATTGCATAGCCTGTCCACTTCTAACACCCGAAGCACAATAAACCAATACTGGCTTATTTTTATCGAGATATTGAGTTCTGTCTGCAAACTGAGTTTTGTTTAACCAATCGGCTTGTAAGGCATTTTTTATATGCCCAGATTGAAATTCACCTGCTGTTCTAACATCTAATATTTGCACATTTGTTTCTGCTAATTTATTTTCAAATGTAATAACCGGCAAACTACCAATTTGAGAATTGCTTTGCTTACTAGAACAAGCAATTGTAAAGACAACTAAAATAAAAGATTGGAATTTATTCATTTTATTTTGGATAACAAACAAGGTTTACTAAAAAGCTTGCTTCTTTAGTATTTAAAGCTGCTGCTGCTGCATTACTCATGTATACTATTATTCCTTCTGAGCTAGTTGATTCAGGAATCGGTCCTAATACTCTAGCACAAATGGTTTTATTATTTGAAGCAGTAATTCTTACTATTGTTCCTGGAAGAATATTATTGGTTAATACATAAAATTTGCGATCGGATATACCACTTGTTGAATTAAAGATTCCTGCTTGTCCAGTTTTTGATAGTTTTTCCGAGGTAGTATTAAATTTCCAAAAAAACATTTCAAAATAACCTTCATCAATTAAACTTGGATTATACTTTAATTCTTCTTCTGAAATTTTTACCTCATCTAATACTGGTTGAGTATATATTACATCACCATTAATAGCTTTTTCTTTTCTGATTTTCTCTTGTGATATAGTATACAAAAATAATTGATTATCAGTTAATGGTTTCAGCTCTCCTATTAACTCTCGAGATCCATCTATCCTCGCATCTATTACATTATAATTTTTTAATGGTGGGAGTTCAACTTTAGTTGGTTTGGGTGAGGTATTTTGAAATACAGGATCTCCAATTGTTTTTGTAGTTGATATTGTTTTTGGACTATTTATAAACCCAATTATAATTGCTTGGCCATCTCTGATATTGTCTGACGACAAATCGTTTAATTTACGAAGTGTTTCAATTGGCACTTTATTATAAAGTTGGCTCATTTGATAAAGGTTTTCTCCCCTTTTTGCAATATGATATAATGCAATACTTGTTTCGAAATTTGCTTGACTACTAAAATTTTCGGGTGATACCTGAACTTTTAATTTCTCACCTAACGCTAAAACTCCATTTACTTTTAATTCGTTATAAAGAGCTAATTGCCTAGCTGTAATTCCATAAATTCTTCCAATACTAGAAAGAGATTCTTTTTCAGATACTTCATGAACTATATAAAAATTACCTTTTGTTCCATGAACAACCAGCTTATCTTGCGCTTGCAATAAAGAATAAGTACATATCAAGATGAATAAAAAAGTCTTTCTCAAATTCATGTAATAAAAGTATTGAACAAAGTTAATCTTTTAATATTCGCCATTCAGCTGGATAATAATTATTAATCCGATTTTGCAACCCTTTTATCCAGCCTAAATAAGCCCCCTGAAAAGCAACTAAACTCCAGCCTATAGTAGTTGCCAATTGTATTTCTCTTCTCCTAAGATATTGCAAAGACTCGTCTTTATTGAGTTCTACCAATTTAAAAGCCGTTTTATCTAATAGGGAGACTGCCAATTCATGAGCGGGAATAACATCCTTTCCTTTAATTGTTCCAATTTCGATACCAGCTTTTTTAATGTATAAAACACTTGCTAGTTGCATTAATGTAAAATACCAACTTTCTGGTATCACTCTTATTGCTTCATTTTGCTTGAATGAGATGAATTCTATTGGTATTGAATAAAACTGATTAATTTGAAGCAATTCAGCTTTACTAGGTTTCAACAGCCCAGTTTCTTTATACTTATCCATTAAAATTGATCCAGTTTTTTTAAAAGCAGCTACATAAAAGCCCTCCCCATTAATTAAATAAGGATAAAATCGATACCCAATCGATTTACAAGATGGAGATTCGCTAGCAACTATTTTCCAAATATTTGGAACGGTTATTTCAAGCGAAAGCATTTTCATTTTTTCAACTAACCAATCAGCAATCTTTTCATCTTCATCTAAAGAAAAAGAACAGGTAGAATAAAGGAGAATCCCATTCTCTTTTAATGAAGGAAGAATATCGGTTAAAATTCTTTCTTGTCGCTGACTGCAATGCAAAACATTATCTTCACTCCACTCTTCTATAGCTGTAGGATCTTTTCTGAATAATCCACTTCCGCTACATGGAGCATCCACAATAATTACATCAAAATAACCAATCAATTTATTAAAGTGCGATGGATCATTGTTGGTAACAATTATGTTAGGCAATCCCCACTTAATTACATTCTCTACTAAAATAGCTGATCGCGATTTAATTACCTCATTTGCAACTATTAGCCCATCAGTAAAATAACTTGCAAGCAATGTAG
>JBKJQV010000391.1:0-3566 GCA_046593815.1 Sediminibacterium sp.
TAATTTAGATACCAATGTTATTTTATTTAGTATGTGGACCGAAGCCATTAAAAATTTTGCAGAATTAGGTAAAGGGAATATTATTTTTTTAGATGGCAGCCCAGATGGAATGCAAAATAATATGAGGCAGATTATGGCAATGGTTAAAATGAAAGAACAAGATAAGAATAGCTAAACTGTAAAAGCTTTCTTAAAAAAAAGTAGTACAGGTTTTTTTAATTGAATTTGCCTGTTTACATTGTGTTGTATTTATTCGACTTAATTAAATTAATTGTTGATGTTATATTTATTACAGGTTGATACATTGCAGAAAGCAATTGCTGGGGTATCAACTACAACAGAGAAGATTTCATTATTAACTTTATTAGATAAAGGCGGATGGATCATGTATCCACTTTATTTACTTTTAATTGTCTCTATTTTTGTATTTATCGAAAGACTCATTGCTATCAAAAAAGCCTCAAAAATTGATGAAAATTTTATGATGGTTATAAGAGACCATATTTTAAATGGGAATGTACAGGCTGCTAGAAGTATGACAAAAAACAACAGTAATCCTGTTGCTAAAATGATTGATAAAGGAATTCAAAGAATAGGAAAGCCAATTGACGCCATAGAAAAAAGCATGGAAAATGTTGGAAAGCTGGAGATGTATTCAATGGAAAAAAATTTATCGATACTTACGCTGATTGCTGGAATCGCACCCATGTTTGGTTTCTTAGGAACTATTATTGGAATGGTTCAATTGTTTTATGGCATTGCTTCTACTGGCGAATACACTTTAAATACAATCGCTGGTGGTATTTATACTAAGATGATTACCTCCGCAACTGGATTAATCATTGGTATGATTGCTTATATCGGTCATAATTATTTAAATACGCAAATAGATAAAACGGCCAATAAAATGGAAGCAGCTAGTTCAGATTTTATTGATGTATTACAGGAACCTACACGATAATAATTAATTCAGAAAGATTTATTCTATTTATGAATATCCGCAAAAGATTTAGAACTCATCCTGAAGTACATACTGGTGCTCTAAATGATATTTTATTCATTTTACTCTTATTTTTTCTAATTGTTTCTACTTTGGCTAATCCCAATGTAATTAAAGTGAGTAACCCAAAAGCAAAAGCAGATACCAAAGCCAAACAGACTGTAGTTATAACAGTAGATAAATTTCAACAACTTTATTTAGGAGCCGAAAAAGTTTCTTTACAAGAATTAGAACCCAAACTCAAATTATTTTTATCAAAAGAAACTGATAAGCCATCGGTAGTAATTAATGGAGATAGCACAGCTCATTTAGGTACTGCTATACAAGTAATGCAAATTATAAAGAAATTGGGTGCTACTCCTGTTATTGCGGTTGATAATAGTGGATTAAAAAACTAATATTTCCTTTGTACTTTAATCATTCTATCTTTTCCTTGCATATCTTTTCTCAACTCCACCAAAGTTCCAGCTTCTGAAAATAAGTCAACCACTTCCTTTCCAAATACTTCATTAATTTCTAAGTAAATACTTCCATTAGGTAATAAATGTGTTTTGCTAAAATTATAGATGGCTTTGTAAAATACTAAAGCATCATTATCTGGCACAAACAATGCAGTGTGGGGCTCAAATTCAAGAACATTTTGGTGCATTAACTTTTTTTCGGACTCTTTTATATATGGTGGATTACTGGTGATTATATCTGTAGGAGAAATATTGCTCCATGTAGAGTCATCTAAAAAATCTATATTCTTAAAATCTATCAAAGTGTTTTGTTTTTCTGCATTTAAATTTGCAATAGCCAAAGCACTAGAGCTTATATCTATTGATTGAATTTGTAGGAAAGGTGCTTTCTTTTTTAGACTGATAGGGATGCAACCAGATCCTGTACCAATGTCTAAAACATTTATTTTTTTATTTTGAAAAGGTAAGGTAGATTGTAATATCCATTCTACTAATTCTTCTGTTTCTGGTCGAGGGATTAAAACATCTTTTGTAACTATAAAACTTAAACCCATAAACCAAGCTTCTCCAATTATATATTGAATCGGCTCTCCTGATGATAGTTTAGCCATTGCATTTTTTAGCAATACAATTTGTTGATCTGTTAAGGTTAATTCTTTTTGTAAATGTTGTTCAACTTTATTCTTTCCACTAATCCATTCTATCGTTAATACAGCAATATTGTTTGATTCTCTATCATTATACAATGCATTAATTGCCTTTTTTAGCCTTTCTTTCCCTTCCCATATTGTCATAATGCAATGTACCCATCATTTGGCTATTTTTGTAAATTCAAGTTTATGCAAATGCACGAATATTATATGACAAGGTGTATAGAACTCGCTCTAAAAGGGTTGGGTAAAGTTGCACCTAATCCAATGGTGGGGGCAATTCTGGTTTATGAAAATCAAATTATAGGAGAAGGTTACCATGAAATATATGGAAAAGCACATGCTGAGGTAAACTGTTTTAATAGTGTGGCTGAGAAAAATACAGATTTTATTTCAAAAGCAGTTTTGTATGTATCGCTTGAGCCTTGTGCGCATTATGGAAAAACTCCTCCTTGCGTAAATTTAATTATTGATAAAGGAGTTAAAAAGGTTGTGATCGGATGCACGGATCCATTTAAAGAAGTAAGCGGTAAAGGAATTGAAATATTGCGAAATGCTGGTATAGAAGTGATGGTTGGAATTTTGGAAAAAGAATGCATTAATTTAAATAGTCATTTTTTTACTTATCATCAGCAACATCGGCCATATATAATATTAAAATGGGCTCAGACTGCAAATGGTAAAATTGCCGGAATTGGTAATGAACGATTGATTATTAGCAATACAATTTCAACCACAAAAGTGCATCAATGGCGAAGCGAGGTAGTGGCAATATTAATTGGAACTAATACGGCTTTAAAAGATAATCCTAGTTTAGATAATAGATTATGGACTGGTAAATCTCCAATTCGTATGGTAATAGATAGCTTACTTAAGTTGCCCATTGAATTAAAAATATTTATTGATACTATGCCAACAATTGTATTTAATTATAAGAAGGAAAGTAAAAATGGTCAAGTTCAATTCATACAACTTTTGAAAAGCAAATCTGTTTTATTGCAAATAATGGACTATTGTTGCGTAAATAATATCAATAGTATATTAGTGGAAGGAGGCACTCATTTACTACAATCATTTATTAACGAAGGTATTTGGGATGAAGCAAGAATAATTACCAATACATCTCTTATTATTGAAAATGGATTAAATGCACCTCAACTAAAGTCAGCATTTATATATAAAGAAGAAACTATAATAAATGACCAGATCATTTATTATAAAAATAAACATAATTAATTAAGTAATATATTCTACATGATTTATCTTATCGGCAGCATTTTGCTTACTAGTTACTTAACGTTGGCTTTTAAATTTTGTGAGCGATTTAATATTCCAATATTTCCTGCAATTGTTTTTAATTATATTACTTGTGTAATAACGGGTTCATTTGTTAATGGAACTTTCCCCATCAATAGTGATGCAATTGATACTCCTTGGTTTATATGGGCTTGTATA
>JBKJQV010000006.1:0-5170 GCA_046593815.1 Sediminibacterium sp.
AGATGCTTCAGCTGCCGCTATAACAGCTTCGGCATTATTAGAAATGTCTGATTATATCAAAGACAGAATAAAAGCTAATAAATACAAAAATGCTGCTTTGGCAATGATAAAGGAATTGTCTACCGACAAATATTTAAGTAAGGAAACTAATCATGCTTTTTTATTGCATTCAACCGGTAATAAACCTGATTCAAAGGATATTGATGTTCCTATTATTTATGCGGATTATTATTTTTTAGAAGCGTTGTTAAGATTAAAGAAGTAGTTGCTTAATTTATTTTTAGTCTTATTATTCAATATTTTTTATTTTACGACTTATATTATTATACAATCTACTTTATGAATAGAATTACTTCAAATCACTATCTTAACCCCCAATTGTAGGATTAAATATTCGTAAAAGTTGATTTTTTGATTATTACGGTCTATTTTAAAATACAGTTCAATTGATCGGTTTTATATTTGTAAGGAAATATTTAAATACACTTATTCAAAATGCGAAACAATAGACTTGATTTTAAGTCGGGAAATGGATGATGGGTACTTTTTTTCCCAGGTATTACAGACATAATATGGTTGTTATCAGTAACAATGTTTAGGATAATTGCATAGATAATGATTAAGGGTTAAACATTATTAAATAGAGAATATTTTTTTCTTATAATCTCCAGAATTAGATAATATTGATGTTAATTAAGATTTGTCAAAAAAACCTGATTTGTTAAAACTATGTGAATAGATTATTCGTATATAAATTCAAATACAAAAACTTGGTACAAAACACCGCTATATTATTTTTTCATAATACCTCAATGGTTGAAGCTAGTTCGAAAAATTGGCTAATTAAAAAAGGTAAAAAGAATCAAATTCTTGCTGAACACTTAATTAAGGAAACTTACAACAAGGTTAATAAAACTGGGTTACCTGTCATTTCAATTAGTTCTAACATTCAGATTGGCGATACTTTTGGTGAAAAACTTACAAATGCTATTCATTCTGTATATAATATAGGGTTTCAAAAAGTAATTGTTATTGGAAGTGACTGTCCTAAATTATCTGTATCAGATATCGAACTGGCCAATAAACTTAATCAAAACGGCAATATTGTATTAGGTCCAGATACTAATGGAGGTGTTTATCTGATTGCTTTAAATAAAAAAGATTTTAATAAAACCCTTTTTCAAAAACTCCCTTGGAATAGCAAAAATTTATTTGAAGCACTGATCAGTTATTCAGTTGAAGTGAATGCATGTTCAACTTATTTGCGAAAACGAGCAGATTTGCACGAAAATATTTCTACATCTTCCTTTTCAGATTTTAAAAATCTATTAAATTGGGAATTGCTAAAAATAATTTCCTCTTTATTAACTCCAATTTATAAAATGGAGATATATTTTTTTCTCTATTTTTCTCTATTTATTTTGACTTCGAAAGGTCTTCGCGCTCCACCTAGTAGTATTTTCTAATTTTTCAGGTATTTATTCTTAAATCTATCTAACATTTATTACAATAATGAAAAAATATTTATTAACTGGTATACTATTATGCCTTGCCGAAATTATATTAGTGCAACTAACATTTACTGTAAAATTAATAGATGGTTTGCAAGAATAATTTATTAAAAACTATACTATAAAAATAACTACAATTGACGGTAAACAAATTGAGGAAGCTATTACTAATGAGGCAGGTATTGCCATTTTTTCTAATTTAAGAACTAACAACAAGTATATAGCTATCACTTCAGAAAATAGTAAATATTTTCAATTAAATGAAGAATTTACTGTGTCTAAAGTAAATCCTAATGTAACATTTTACTTAGTTCCCCAAATGGCGTCAAGGTTAGATGAGATTACGGTTAAAACGAAAACACGGGCCACAATAAATAGGAGAGATGCAACCGTATCTTCATTTGTTACTAAAGCCGAAATTGAAGTAATGCCAATTGAAGGAAGAGATATTACCAAAAGCTTTATCCGATTACCTAATATAACTCTTTCAACTTTAAGTTACAATGAAGCTCCTCAAATCTCCATTAATGGAGGTAATCCTATTTATACAAATTATTTAATAGATGGATTAGATAATAATGAGCGATTTTTAGGTAATGTAAAATTCAATACTCCATTTGGTTTTACAGAAAATGCAACTATATTAACAAGTAATTATTCTGTTGAATATGGAAATTCAAGTAACGGTATTGTAAATGTTACAACTAGAAGTGGTACTAATAAATTTGGAGGTGAAATTTTTTATGTAACACGACCGGGAAAAATAATTGACAGTAAATCGTCATTCGCAGCTTTAGATCTATACGGGAACCCCGTAAAAGATGGATTTCAACGCCAACAATTAGGTATTGGATTTGGAGGTGCTATTAAAAAGGATAAAACTTTTTACTACATAAATTTTGAACAGACCAATGATATTAAAGATAACTTATTAAGTTCACCTGTTTTGGGTATCAATGAAACGGTTAGAGGGAAAAATTATTTTAGCTATATATCAGGTAAAATTGATCAATACTGGAGTAAAAATTTTCATAGTAGTTTACGCGCTAATGTAGGAATTTTTGATGTAGATGTACAAGCTGGTGGATTAACTGGGGGCATATTATTTCCTTCTGCCGGATCAACACAAAAAAATAGAACTTACCTAATAGCGCTTAAAAACGATTATCGACTTTCCAATAAATTAACTGCAGAAACAAATTTTCAATCATCATGGTTTAAATGGAATTACAGAGATAATCCTTTATTTGGAAAGCCAGGTGTAACAATTCAATCGCCTACTGGTATTGCAATAGCTAATATTGGTCCTCAAAATTATATTTTCGTAGATGATGAGTATACCAACCAATTTCAACAAAAATTTAAATACATAACAGGCAAGCATACTTTTAAAGCTGGTGCAGAGTTCACTAGTTCAAATTTTAAGCTTTTGGGTGCAGGTAATTCCAATGGTTTTTATACAGTAAGATTAACACAGGCACAAATCGATGCATTAAAAACTCAAAATATAGGTAGCAAACTAGATGTAGAAAATATACCTTCAAATGTACAAGTAATCAATTACCAAGTAGACCTTGATAAATCTATATTTGGTGAAACGCAAAATGTTTACAATATATATGTAGAGGACAATGTTGAATTAAATAAAAATCTAAATTTTAGCTTAGGTTTACGTTACGATTATGATAATCTTTCTAAAGCAGGAAGTACTAAAGGGGATAATAACAACATAGCACCAAGGTTTAGTTTTAATTATAAAATTGATGAGAATAATATTATTCGTGGTGGTTTTGGAGTTTTTTACGATAAAATAAAATACTCTGTAACTAGCGATAACCTACAATTTAGTAATAACTCGCCTAATTTTAAATTGCAATTGCAAGAGCTTCAACGCTTAGGAATTTTAAATCCAAAAGCAGATTTAGATCGCATAACTAACCCTGGTAATTTAAAAGCTTTTTATGATCAAGGATCTACACCTGCATACTTACAAGGTCCAACAGCCCAACAAGCAGCTGGAAATAGGTTACTTCAATCTGGCGCTAATTTTCGTATAAAAAATCCAGATGGGTATCAAAACCCATATTCAAATCAATTTTCTTTAGGTTACCAAAGAAAGCTATCCGAAAACCTTAGTTTTATTGTAGATGGAATATATGTTGAGACTAATAATTTATTTAGAATTACCAACCTTAATGCAGCATCAACGTATAATCTTGATGATCCTTTAACGGCTACTGTAAGAACAACAACTGCAGCAAATCTTACAAGGCCAATACCAATTAAAACAGTGAATGGTCAATTTGAGGCAATAATTGGCGGAAATTCTTATAGAGGTATTGCTAGAGATATCTTTATGACTGAAACTAAAGGAATAGGAAGATATAAGGCATTAAATTTTTCTTTGATTAAATCGAAAGGAGCAACTGATAATATTGCTTATCGAATTGTTTACACTTTATCTCAATATAAAACTGATACAGAAGGCATTAATGTAAGAGCAAGTAACAACAATGATTATGCTGCAGAATATGCTTTAGGTGACAATGACAGAACACATGTATTAAGTGCATTAATTACTTGGTATGCAGCTAAAGATTTAACACTAACTCCTTCATTATTGTTTCAGAGTGGACAACCTATAACTAGATATGCAGATGCAACAAAGTTTGGTGGTGTTACAGATTTAGATGGTAATGGCGAGTCGGCATATGCCAATGCTGGTCCATCCGATTACCAGCCAGGTGAAAGAAGAAATAGTGGAGGAAGACTTCCTGCTTCAACAACTTTTGATTTTTCAGCTAAGTATAAAATCAATATCAACAATAAACCTAGATTAGAAATTTCAGCTGATATTTATAATCTATTGAATACAGAAAACTTAAGTGGTTTTGCAACCGCTAGAGCAAGCAATAATACTGTTCAAATAGGACCTAGTAGCAGCAATACCATAACAAAAAGAGGATCTGCCCCTCCAAGGCAATTTCAATTCGGTGTGAGGTATTTGTTTTAATTTCATTAAAAGCAGTTATCTTTTTTTAATGTTTAAATTCATTTGAATGAGTAAAATAGTTTCTTTTCTTTTAATTATTCTTGTATTTTTTTCAATGAATAGTTGTAATAATAGCACTAAATCTTCAGCAGATTTGAATGCTAAAAGCTGGGAAGAAATTCTTGCTAGTGCCAAAGGAACCACTGTAACTTTTATGATGTATTTAGGCGATAAAAAAGCCAATAGCTATATGAATGATTTTGTTGTTCCTGAACTAAAAAAGAAATTTGATATTACTTTAAAAATTGCAAGTGGTCAAGGCAATGCAATTGTGAGTACAATTTTGGCTGAGAAAGAAGCAGGTAAAAATGAGGGCCAGATTGATTTGGGTTGGATTAATGGTGAAACTTTTTATCAAATAAAACAAATTGATGGTCTCTATGGACCCTATACGGATAAACTGCCAAACTCAAGATATATCAACTTCAATGACCCAATCATCAAATATGATTTTCAGCTAGAAATTAATGGCTATGAAACACCTTGGGCTAAAGCTTTTTTTAATGTAATAACTGATACTTCAAAAGTGAAAGAGTTGCCTGTGACCATGCAGCAATTTGAAGAATATGGGAAAGCCAATCCAGGAAAATATACTTTCTCTCAGGAT
>JBKJQV010000040.1:0-4557 GCA_046593815.1 Sediminibacterium sp.
AATTTGATTGGTCAAACTGTTTTTGTAAGTGCCACTCCTGGTGATTATGAACTGGAGAAAACTGGTGGAGTTGTTGTTGAACAAGTGGTAAGGCCAACAGGTTTATTGGAACCACCAATCGAAATACGTCCAAGTGTAAATCAGATAGATGATTTATTGGATGAAATTGATAAAACAGTAAAAAAAGGAGACCGTGTTTTGGTTACAACCTTAACCAAAAGAATGGCCGAGGAAATGGATAAATACTTGGGCAGAATCAACATCAAATCAAAATACATTCACAGCGATGTGGATGCTTTGGAACGTGTGGAAATACTGCGTGAACTGCGTTTGGGAACAATTGATGTACTGGTTGGTGTGAATTTATTAAGGGAAGGATTGGACTTGCCAGAAGTTTCATTGGTAGCCATTTTGGATGCTGATAAAGAAGGATTTCTCCGCAATGAAAGAAGCCTTACCCAAACAGCAGGCCGTGCAGCAAGAAATGTGGATGGTAAAGTAATTTTCTATGCAGATAAGATGACAGAAAGTATGCAACGCACCATTGATGAAACAGATAGAAGAAGGGAAAAGCAAGTTGCTTATAACACATTACATGGCATTACGCCAACCACTGTTACAAAGAGCATTGAGCAAATCATGAAGAGTGGATCTGTGTTGGATATTAAAGGCTTTGACGCCAATAAATCTTACGCCATACAAAACGAAGAAGGCTTGGTAACCATGGCTGCTGAAGAACAGGCAGAATACAAGACCATACCTAAAATGGAGAAGGCTATTAAGGACATCAAAAAGACCATGGAAAAAGCAGCAAGGGATTTGGATTTTATAGAAGCAGCAAGGTTAAGGGATGAAATGTTTAGGATGCAGAAGGAGTTGGAGGGGATGAAGTAAATACCATTAAAGGGGTATTGTATTTTTCTCAGCAATAGCTACTTTCATCAAAAGTTTTTCATGAAATATCTCTTTCTTTTTTTGACTACATTAATGTTTTATAGGCACTAGTGTCCTGTTAAATTAGATAAAAGTTCTTTGAAATTCTTAATAGACGTGAATTTGAGCCGAAAAATAAGTGGTGACGATTTGAATTGCATTCAGATTATTTCTGCTAAAATTCGGTATGAACAATGGAAAATATGTATTTGCACAAATAGCTACTTTTTTACCTACCCGAATTTTCGACAAATGTGTTTTAAAATATGAAGGCAACAAATGGGTAAAACATTTTAGTTGCTGGAATCAACTCATGTGTATGATGTTTGGTCAATTGAGTGGGCGTGAAAGTTTACGGGATTTACTTATTACCGTCAGTGCACACTCCAATAAATACTATCATTTAGGTTTTGGTAAGAATGTATCCCGTTCAAATTTAGCAATAGCAAATGAACAAAGAGATTATAGTATTTATGAATCTTTTGCTTATGAAATGATTGCAATTGCACGGGGTTGTTTAATCGATGAAACTGATTTTCCACTTTTGCTTTTGGGAAATGTATATGCTTTCGATTCTACAACAATTGACCTTTGCTTAAACGTATTTTGGTGGGCAAGTTTTAGAAAGGCTAAAGGGGCAATAAAAATCCACACGTTGTATGATGTAAAAACTTCTATTCCTGCTTTTATCCATATAACTGAAGGTAATGTTCATGATGTGAAAGCATTGGATGCTTTGACCTACGAGGCAGAAGGGTTCTACATTATGGACAAAGCATATGTAGATTTTAAGCGTTTGTTCACCATCAATCTTTCCAAAGCGTATTATGTAATACGAGCTAAGGAAAATTTCAATTTCAAGCGTATCAGTTCTGTAAAACAAGATAAAATAAATGGTGTTATTTGTGACCAAACAGTAAAGCTTAAAGGCATTAAATCTTCAGCACATTATCCAGCTATTTTAAGAAGGATTAAATACTTTGATAAAGAACAACAAAGAACATTCGTATTCTTAACTAATAATTTTATCCAGCCTGCTATCGATATTGCCATGTTGTATAAGTACAGATGGAAGGTAGAATTGTTTTTTAAGTGGATAAAACAGCACCTGAAAATAAAATCATTCTGGGGTACTTCAATGAATGCTGTAAAGACTCAGGTCTACATCGCAATAATTACCTACACTTTGGTGGCAATTATTAAAAACAAACTCAAAATAAACCGGTCAACGTATGAAATGCTACAAATAATGAGTGCTTCCCTTTTTGATAAAACACACCTAAATGAATTGCTACAAAGCACTGTCTATAAGAATGTCAAAGAACAAAAATGTGAACAATTAAAAATTGAATTAATTTAACGGGACACTAATGTATCCAATAGTCAAATTTGCTATCGGAATTTTTGTGCAAATCGAACACGATGTCCCCAATTAATGCAGATTTTTCCCTCATCAAACATTTGCTATTGTTTTCATAACAGCTTTCCATAATTTCGGTAGCATAAACCAAAAAAAAACGACAATGGCAAAATCTCAAATCACTTTAGGAAAAGGAACAAACAGTATGGCAGTGGATACTGTAATGATAAAGAAAGCAGCTTTTACTTTAAGGGCTCTTAATAATACATTGAGGCAGCAGATGATAAAGATTCTGAAAGAAAAGAAGGAAATCTGTGTTACTGACATCTACAAAAAAATGCAGATAGAGCAATCAGTTGCTTCGCAGCACCTTGCCATACTTAGACGTGAAAAGATTGTTTCAACTAGACGTGATGGAAAAACTATCTACTATTCCATTAACGGTGAACGCATGACTGAAATAATTGCGTTTGTGGACAGCATGCTTGGTTAAGTTATGCTTTTGAATATTCCTTTTTCCGCAGCGTTCTGCCCATGCAATTGGCTTGGGGAATGAAGTTGTGTGGGGCAAGAATAAAAGTAATCATCAGCATTGTTACTAAAGGTTAAAGCAAAATAACAGTAAGTATTTAGCCTTACTTTATTTGAGGAATCAGTTATCATTTAACAGCTTCCATCAAAATAAATTTTGCCGTTCCATCTGCTCACTTATACATTTGCACTAGTTCTTTAAATAAATACTTATCAAGAAAGGTGGAGGGATTTTGCCCAATGAAACCTTTGCAACCCTTTTAGTTTACTCGGCTAAAAGAAGGTGCAAACTCAAACTTTTGTCTATGCTTCGAGAGCCTCAGCATGACAACAGTAGAGATAAGTCAGAGAAAAGTTTGAAACATAAGCTAGCAATAGCCACATCATATCAAGCCCATCTGACTTACCAGATGGGCTTTTTTATGCCCATCTGGTAAGCGACTATCTCAGCACTTCTTGTTAATTCTTTGTTGCAGAACAATTGTTTAACCAACCAATTTCATCAAACTTAAAAACAACACGGATGAACAAAACAACAAGCATAACCAATTACGAAAGCAGGAAAAATAGTAAGGCACGAATGTGCATAGCATAAAAATTTGGAAATAAATTTGGTGGCCGTTTTTAAAACCTACTACATTTGTAGAGTAATGCAAAAAGCAAACACATATACAACAACTATCTTCTTCAACGCTATCATTCGTTGCTGTTGTATAATGCCGTAAGGCAAGCTTTATTGTAGGCTTTACGGCTATCCGACCATTTCTTTTATTATCCCCTATTATTCAAATTACATCATTTCCTTTCATAGCAAAGCTATGCTTTGCATTAAAGAACAAACTTATACTCATGAGCAAATTACGTTTTGAAACATTGCAACTACACGCTGGTCAGCAAATAGACCCAACCACCAAAAGCCGTGCTGTACCTATTTATCAAACCACTTCTTACGGCTTTGACAATGCAGAACATGCAGCTAATTTATTTGGATTGAAAGCCTTTGGCAATATCTACACAAGAATCATGAACCCCACCAGTGATGTGTTTGAACAACGCATTGCAGCACTGGAAGGTGGCGTGGCAGCAGTAGCTGTAGCTAGTGGTCAAGCTGCACAGTTTCTTGCATTGAACAACATACTTCAAGCAGGTGATAATTTTATTTCTACTTCGTTTTTATATGGCGGCACACATAACCAATTTAAAGTAGCCTTTAAACGTTTGGGCATTGAAGCACGTTTTGGTAATGGTGATGATGTGGAAACTTTTGTTCCCTTAATTGATAAAAATACTAAAGCCATTTACTTAGAAACCATTGGCAACCCAAGGTTGAATATTCCTGACTTTGAAAAGTTTGCAGCATTGGCAAAAGAGTATGATTTGCCATTAATTGTTGACAACACTTTTGGTGCTGGTGGATATTTGTTTAAGCCATTGGAACATGGTGCAAACGTGGTTGTTGAAAGTGCTACTAAATGGATTGGTGGCCATGGTACAACCATTGGTGGCGTTATCATTGATGGAGGAAACTACAATTGGGGCAATGGCAAATTCCCTCAATTCACTGAGCCTAGTGAAGGCTACCATGGATTGAAATTTGCAGAAGTATTTGGCGTGAACAATCCATTGGGCTTGCCAAATATTGCATTCGCCATACGTGCAAGAGTAGAAGGTTTGAGAGACTTTGGCTCATCACAATCTCCCTTCAATTCATTCCTACTCATTCAAGGTTTAGA
>JBKJQV010000061.1:0-3837 GCA_046593815.1 Sediminibacterium sp.
TTTGTTATTACCATAAAGTATATTTATGAAAAGTCATATTCTGAATAATCAGGAGTATGAGCAGCTATTTTCTGAATTCGACAGATTCATTCGTATTAAAGGTTATGGTAATAGCAAGCCGGTGTATTATCAAAATAATATACGTGAATTTCTTTGGTTCATCGAAGCAAAGGAAATTTTGAGGATAGATCATGTTAAAGCATCTCATGTAATTGCCTATTACGAATACATTTCTACGAGGCCCAATCAAACACGTGGCGGCCAATTAAGTTCCTCAATGGTTGGCCAACATCTTTTTTCACTCCGCATTTTTTTTGATTACCTGATTGATTGTGGTCAGATTGAAAATTCGCCGGCGCGCTTGCCTAAGTTTCAATTGGCAAAGTATACCGATCGCAATATTTGTACCCTCAATGAAATTAAATTGCTTTACAAACATTGTAGCAGTAAGCGTGATACCGCATTGCTTTCCATAGCGTACGGCTGCGGTTTAAGGCGTAACGAAATGTTTATGCTTAATACCAGTGATATTATTCTTCATAAAAGCATTTTAATTGTAAGGGTAGGAAAAAATAATAAATCCCGCACCATAACTTTATCGGAAAAAGTAATAGTTGATTTAAGAGATTATGTAGTTAACGAAAGAATTCAATATTTTCAAAGTAATAATATCGAATCCAGTCAGGCTTTTTTTATCAATAACAAAGGAAGTCGTATGAGTGGGCAGATTCTGAATATGCTTTTAAAACAAATTATTAAACGCGCCAATAAGCCGAAATTATTAATGAAGAATATTACGTTGCATTGTTTGAGACACAGCATTGCTACACACTTAAGTAATAATGGCGCACCAATTGAGTTTATACAACAGTTTTTAGGACACACAGAAATAGATACCGCCTATCTTTACGCCAAGAGAAGCCGTTGCAAGTTTGCCCGATAATTTTCATAAACTTTTATGACTACACAATTTCAAAACTACCTGCAAAAGGTGGGCCATACTCCGTCTACCATAAAAACATATCTGTTTGCTAATAGAAAATTTCTTGATAAGAATAATGAGGCAGATTTATTTACATATAAGGATATTGTAAATTACCTATGTTCTGAAACCCATAACGGATTGAATACCGGCAAAAAAGCGTACTTGCTATACGGCATTAAAAAATATTTCGATTTTTTAATTGAATCAGGTGTCCGGGATAATCATCCTTGCCGCAATTTAAAATTGCGTTCATTTTCCAAAAAAAACATAATTCATCAGGATTTGTTTTCAGGTCAGGAACTTGAACTTCTGTTTACTAGGGAGAATCGTTATAAAGTTTTAGCTATAAGAAATAAAATATTAATGAGCTTACTTATTTGCCAAGGACTTACCTCAGCCGAAATTGTTGCGCTTAATGTAACTCATATTAATCTGTACAAGAAAACAATCCTGATTAAAGGTTCGAGAAAATTGAATCGTAGATTTTTGCAAATCTTGCCGAAGCAAATAAATTTATTTGATGAATACTTAAACACTGGCCATGAAAAATTACTTAAAAAAGAAACTGAAGCTTTTGTTTTAAGTAAATTAGGGAACCGTATATGTGTTGATGATATTCACTATCTCATTTCAACATTTAAAGGTTTATTTCCTGATAGAAAGCTAACCGCAGTTACAATACGACAATCGGTAATTGCGAATTGGTTAAATGAACAAAAAATCTCCCTTGAAGTTGTGCAACAAATGGCCGGGCAAAAATTAATTTCAACTACCTTACGGTACAGGCAAATAAATTTGCAAGAGCAAAAGGAGTTAATGGAGCGGTGGTTTCCGTTGAAGGAATAATAGATTCAAGCGAAATACCCTCAACGAAAGTCCTTCATAATTTCATCAAAATGTTTATTAATCGATTTGTGCATCATAGCTAATGCATCAGATTCCTTCATACCTTTTCTTACAAGTGAAGCCATTGTGCCTGCGATAGTGGCGTTAATCATTTCATCAAAATAACTATCCGGAAAATCATCAGTCGATTCGATTTTTTTCAACATTTCAATCAAATCATGTAAAGGTGCTTTTTTCATGAGTTAAAAGTATTGAAATTAATTTAGATATCGAATTCACATCGTAAATAATATGTACTATGAAGTAAAGAATTTATTTTACATAGAATTGTTCTCTAATTGGATATCCAATCGTTATAACGGTATCGGTATGCCAAACTAAATAAACTATGCCCTCTAGAAAATTACGCCCTCTACTTGAAGGAGTATCTTTAAAAGTTAGTTTTTGATTATCGCTGCAAACAAATACCTTATCACTATCTTTTAAATAAAATGCATCTGACTCATCTATTGTACCAATAATAAATCTAGTTCCTGATATATTTCTATAGTTAGTAAAATCAAACGTAACCTGAATTTCTTTTCCATATTCAACAGTGTCCTCTATAATAATATCAAAGTAGTCATCATTTGGCGTCTGGTTGTTAAATTGAACATCAAATTTGCTTTTACTTTTATAATAAAGTCCAACCCTTTTTAATATTTTATTTTCGTACTCCTTTGAAATACCATATATTTTTCCCTTTATGTACTTACGTTTATCTTTTACACAACCTAATGAATCAAAAGCTAAGTAAATCCCTTCTACAGTGTCATTAATATTATAGTATAAATATTTTAATCCTCCGTTTGAATAATACTCCTCTGTTAAACCATTGGCTAAATTGTTTTCATACCTAATTTTTTTCTGAAGAAAGCCGGAAGAGTCGAATAATTTTTCAATGCGAACTTCATTTGGCAATATTTCAGAGAGCCTTTTAAGGTTTCCGTTTTGGTAAAATTCTTTTTGTTCGTTATCACAAGATAACAAGAAAATCGCTAATGGAATTAAAATAAATCTAATCCTTTTTTTCAGTATTCTTTTTCTTAGTATCGAGGGCGTCTTGTGCCGCGGGTCTGAACGCCGGTTCGCTTTTATCATAGTGATGACCTTCATTTTCTCCATAATTTCCAAGCAAATCTACTGTATCCCCAGTTTTTTTACTAGTATAAATTTGATATTTAACATCTAAGCCTTCGTTAATTTTTTCCATTTCATTTCCGCCACCTACATCAATTTTTCCTGATTGTTTTCCCTCAGGAATATTATAATTCTCTCTTGCCCTATTTAATGGTTCACCACTTGGCTTACCATTTGGGTTTTCTCTTGGGGCAGTTACACCGAATAAATCATATAACTCTTGCGCGTCAACAGAATAAAATTTGCCGTTGATTAATTGTGGGTTAATTGTTTTTTGGTTTTCCGAGCTACTTCCTCCACTTCCTGTTACAACTCTTGTTCCTGCTAGTTCTTTTACTCTAGCTACCAAATCGTTTTCATACATCACATAAGTTTGACCTGTGTTTGTGAATTGAAAGACATGTAATATGCCTGCGCCCTTGTGCCCCCAATTACCTTTAGGAAATAGATCTGTCCAGTTAATTTCTTGAATCTCCGATTTTTCGCTTAAAGATGTACTGTTCATCCAGTGCATTTCTATTTTTCTTTCGGCGCCATCCATATCACTACTCCTAATTAGATCATTTTCCGCAAAAGCATAAGTACTATTCCATGCAAATTCTTTTGCTAATGGATCAACACTTAAAAATCTTCCCAAACTCGGATTATAAATACGCATTCCGTAGTCTTGCGTGGGTCCTGGGGTGCCGTTAGTTTCAGGATCTTTTTCTTTGCCGTTGAAGGAATAGGAATGATTTTAAGAACACTTTTAGGAAATAAACTAGAGGTTAGTTTTTTATAATAATTATTTTATTTTTAAATAACTGATATTTAATAATATAAGCTAT
>JBKJQV010000132.1:0-2636 GCA_046593815.1 Sediminibacterium sp.
CTACAATAATATTTTCCATTACTAGCATATCCATATTCGTTCTTAAATAACAATCCAACGCTTCTTCGGGGGTATTTACAATTGGTTCATTTTCATTAAATGAAGTGTTGAGCAAAATCGGTATCCCCGATTTTTTTCGGAACGCTTCAATTAACGCATAATATCTTGGAGAGATAGCTGCATCAACTGTTTGCAATCTTCCCGATCCGTCAGCATGGGTAACTGCGGGTATAGTATTTCTTTTTTCTTCCTTAATAGGATATACTTTTTCCATGAATGGAGCAATGTCTGCACATTCAAAATATTCGTTAACATATTCTTTTAAAATACTTGGAGCGAAGGGCCTGAAGCTTTCTCTTCGTTTGATTTTACTATTGATTAATTCTTTAGCATCTTGTCTACTCGGGTCGGCCAAAATAGATCTTGCACCTAAAGCGCGTGGGCCAAATTCAGCTCTTCCATTAAACCAACCAATAACTCCTCCATTTATTAAACTATCGGCTACACAATCAAACAGAAAATTGTCGTTTAATTTTTTATAAGAAATATTTTTTTGTTGCAACATTTGCTCAATGTATTCATTGGTAAAACGAGCACCAGTGTATGCAGAAAAAATAGCAGGAACTCTTTCTTGTTTTAATTCGTGGTGGTAAATATATTGAGCCGCACCCATGGCTATTCCTGCATCGTGACCAGCAGATGGAATATAAATATGCTTGAAAGGCGTATTGGCTAAAATTTTTCCATTGGCTACACTGTTTTGCGCAACACCCCCAGCTAAACACAAATTATCGATTCCCGTTTTTTTATTCAGGTAATTGAGCAAGTGAAAAATACATAACTCGGCCATTCGTTGTACAGAAGCAGCTAAGTCTTTATGATATTGTGTTAGCGGCTCATCCTTTTTTCGAGCAGCGCCAAAAACAACTTCGGCTTCTTTGCTATATGCAATTGGTATAGCAGGAATATTGTCGTTATTATAGGCAACAAAACCTTTACCTGGAGAACGAAAGTATTTGAGGTTTAATTTAAACAAACCATCTTTTTGTAATAGCACAACATCTTTTAATTTGTCAACATATTTAGGTTCACCATAAGGAGCCAAGCCCATCACTTTATATTCATCACCATAATGTGGAAAGCCAAGCAGTTGAGTAAATGCAGTATAAAAAATACCTAAGGAATGAGGGAAGTCGATCGATTCAATTACATCAATATTATTTCCTTTTCCAATGGCCAACATGGTGGTACTAAAATCACCAGAACCATCAATACTAATAATTGCAGCGTTATCAAAAGGCGATGCAAAAAATGCACTGGCTAAGTGACTACGATGGTGTTCTACTGCATGAATTTTATTTTTCAATAATTCAGCATTAATACCAAAATGAGTTTGAAATTCTTGTTCTAAGGAACTCACTTTTTGTTGATTCATCATGCGTTCAATGGTATGAACAAATGATTCAATTGGTCTGCTAATAAAGAACAATAGTTTTTTATTAAACTTAGCTTTGGGATCGCGCCCAATGGCAATATGATCTACTTCATTAATAGATATCCCAGCTTCTTGTAAACAAAATTCAATTGCCTTAGAAGGAAATCCAGCCCAGTGTTTTATTCTTCTGAAACGTTCTTCTTCGGTTGCTGCAATTAGTATTCCATCCTTAAAAATAGCTGCAGAAGAATCGGCGTGGTAAGCATTTATTCCTAGTACAATCATTATATATTAATTAACCAAATAGTTGTTTATAATCCTTTTTAAAATCTTGTTTTGCAAGGTATTGTTTTGCCAATAAATGAGCACCATTACAATAATGCATCCATTCTATATTATTCATCCCAGCCAATTGGTCGATTGATTTAGCAGTTTCGGCTTGATTATCGATTGCTAAATTCCAGCCAGCTTGTTCAGCAGTTAAATTATTCCAACTAGTAAAATGGCTACTAATAACTGGTCTGCCTGTTCCTAGTGCTTCAAATATTGCATGCGAAAAATTTTCACCCTTACTCAATAATATAAGCGCATCGTGTTCACTTATGATTGATTGTATTTGTTGGGGTTGATAGTCGCCTTTATATACAACATTAATATTTTGGGGCAATTGTTCAATTAATGAATTGCACAGATGCCAATATTCTAGCTCCTTTACAACTCCATAAATAGATAAGTAAATAGTAGACTTTACCAACTTTAATGACTCTAATAAATAGTGTAGGTTTTTCTTTTCGGTAATGATGGATGCATATACTATTGATAAACTACCAGATTGTTTATCAGAAGCCACAATTTGTTCTAGAGGATTTTGCGGAATATTTCCTGCTAAAGTATATCGAGCTGCAGATTTTGGAAAGTAATGTTTAATGCTATCTAATTCATTGGTAGAGGTAATATGCCAATGAATATTATTGGTAAGACCTAATAGTTGAATCAGCTTTAAATAATATTTTTTCTTGAATGATTTTGTTTCAACAGCACCAGTTTGTAACATACCTCTTGGTGCTACTATAATTTTTTTATTACTTAAGTCGGAGAATTTGATTACCATTAATGGATTTAACAAAAAAGCGATATGCATGAATCCATTAATGTAGATGATATCTGGGGCAACTGAATTAATCAATTTTTTCATTTTGAT
>JBKJQV010000143.1:0-2689 GCA_046593815.1 Sediminibacterium sp.
CTAATTCAACTTATTTAACCATTCTGCCTTTCCAATGATATTTCCCCGAGTTCCCTAAAATACCAATGTAAACTAAATATAAAACATGTAAGAATGTAAGTAATATTAGAAGTGAAATTAAATTCTTTCTTTTAGAAAAGGAAAGTAAAGGCTCTAAATAAATAACTTCAAGAATAAATTTAATTATAAATTGGATACAAACCAGCTTAAAAAAAATTGGACTAAATAAACCAAGTGCAAGATTAGTGATTAGAGAAACATTGAATAACCAATAAGAAATAGCTAAGGCAATTATTTTTACATCTTTGTATTTTACACTTTTACTTGCCCACCGTTTTCTTTGCTGCAAAAACTCTTTAAGATTTGGTTTTGCGTGAGTATAAACTATTGCTTCTTCTGCTTTACAAAAGCCAATGCTACCAGGATAAGCATGTGCTACTTTATGTAAAAAAAGTTCATCATCACCAGATGCTAAATCATCAATACCTTTAAAACCATTTAGCTTAATAAATACAGATTTTTTATATGCCAAATTAGCACCATTACATGTCGAGGGCATTTTATTACCAATGCCAGAAGCACCTAAACCAATTAGGTACAAAAATTCGAGCGTTTGAAGTTTTTCAAAAACGCTTTTTTCTTCAAAATAAACTACTGGTGCGCTAATGAGATTGAAATTATTTTGCTCGTAATAATCTACAATTGTCTTTAACCAAAATGTTTTCATTCGACAATCAGCATCAGTTGTGATAATTAACTCGCCTGTTGCTAGCTGAATGGCTTCTGAAATAGCTTTCTTTTTATAAGAATTTAGCGGTTCCTTTTCGTTCAGTTGTATGAGTTTTACTCCTCTAGAAGCATAACTTTTAATGATTTCTGAGGTTCTATCTGTTGAGTGATCATCAACTATAATCAATTCAAATAAATCTTTTGGGAAATCCTGATTTAAAATATCTTCTATAGTTAAATGAATTTTATCCTCTTCATTTCTGGCTGCTATTAAAATAGAAACCTGAGTTTTGGGATTTGTAGAACTGGGCTTAAAATCCTCAATTTTAAGCCACCCTCTTCGTAAAAAGAGAACTAAAAATGCATACAAAAAAGTAAGCAATATGGAGATGATGCTAACTGCGTTGATCAAAGAAGTTGAGTTTAAAAACAAAGAAAGAGCCTAAAATAGCAGGAATAATAAGATTAACAAACCAGATTAATGCAGTAGCTGCCATTATAGCGATTTCTTGATGGGTGATGAAAGAGAAAAAATAGGTTGCTGTCATACTTCTTACCCCAATATCTAATAAATCTAATGATGGTAAAGCTGATTGCACAAAGAACAAAATAAACAACATAAATGCCGATTGATAAAAATGAATCTCTGGAATAAGTAAATGTATAACTAATAAATATTGTGAAGTAAAAACAGTAAATCTGCTTATGCTAATTAATAAGACTTTGCCTAGCTCTCTTTTATTATATCGCGTTAATACCCCAAAAAATTTATGAAATCTTTTAAGAAAACTAATGGAGTTCAAAAGTTTGAATAACCATTTAATATTAAAATAGAATAAAAGTAAAAACAGACAAAAACCAAAAACCAAAACACCAATTGCAAATAATAAGATGTTATCCATAGGAATGAATTTGGATAAGAACCATAAAACCGCTAGTGACCCCAAAATATTTGTAATTATCAGTTGAGAAATACTTCCAACAACCATAGCAACTACTCCCTGAATTCTTTTACGAGATGAAAGAAAAAAAATCCTCCCGCCGTATTCGCCCACTCGGTTAGGGGTAAAAATGGCCCATGTTAAGCCACAAAAAACCGATTCAATAGCTTTATACAAGCTAATTTTTTCGATTTTACTTATCAAAAATTTCCATTTAATGCTTTCTAAAAACCAATTTAGAAACATTAATAAGAAAATAGCAATCATTGTAAGCCAAACCTCAGACCTTTTTAATCCAAGAATAATTTGATTAAAGTTCTTTAGGTTATCATTATTTATCAATTTACGATAGATAAAAACACCAGCAAGCACAACAACAAGTAGTTTAATTACGTAGCTAAATATTTTTTTTTGAGTCTTATTCAAATTGATTGTGCTTTGTGCAATGTTAAGAATTTAGCTTAATATTGTTTTCATGTTGAAAGAAAAATCCAAAGAACGCATTATTTTAGGGATAGACCCGGGTACTGCTGTAATGGGTTATGGCTTATTAAAAGAAACAGGAAATAAAATTGAACTCATCAGTTTAGGCGTTGTGAAGATGACACATTTAGATGATCATTTTTTGAAGCTCCAAAGAATTTTTGAAAGAACCACCAGCTTAATTGAACAATACCAACCTGATTGTTTGGCTTTGGAAGCACCATTTTATGGTAAAAATATCCAAGTAATGTTGAAGTTAGGTAGGGCACAAGGCGTTGCAATGGCGGCTGGTTTAGCAAAAGGCCTACCCATCTTTGAGTATTCGCCTAAAAAGGTGAAGCAATCTATTACCGGAAATGGTAATGCAACAAAAGAACAAGTTGCGGCTATGCTAAAGCAATTGTTAAACTTTAAAGAAACACCAGAGTTTTTAGATGCTACAGATGGTTTAGGCGTAGCGGTTTGCCATTCTTTCCAAAAAATTACAAGTGCCGGAAGTGGTAAATCTTATAGCGGATGGGAGTCTTTTGCAAAGG
>JBKJQV010000394.1:0-7053 GCA_046593815.1 Sediminibacterium sp.
TTCAATTTACGAAGAAGATCGTGCTGAGCATGTAGCTGAATTACTCAATTCAATGCCAGGTATAGAACGAATTGAAGCGATCTATCCTTCTAAACAAAAAATTCCATTTTTAAATAAAATTATTGCTTATTCAATTGAACGTACCGGAAAAGCACTTACTTCTGGGGAAATAGGGGTGCTCATGACGAATAGAATGATATGGCGCAAAATTATTCAATCACCAGTTAATGATGATTTTCCTTTTTTAATTTTAGAAAGCGATAGCATAATTAATGAGCCCTTGTTACTTCAACAAGATTTCTATCAATTAGCTAGTACTTGCGATCTTTTTTATTTTGGTGGATGGTTAGGCAATATTCAATTATTGAGAAGTACTAAAAAAAAATGGACAAAAAATAGTTTTATTGGAACACCTCTTATTAATACCCTTTGTAGTGGATATGGATATAGTGTAAATAAAAAAGCTGCTGCAATGCTTTTGAAAAAGACCAACAAAATTGCTTATGCTTTTGATGAAGTACGGCGTTATTTAACTCAAGATGAATTATTACTAGGTGCTATAGTGCCAGAGTGGATTTCCCAAAAACCAGGAGTCAGTTCTATTGGGAAACGACCAACCAATTGGCTTGGTTTAAATACATGGTTGGCCATTCTTTATATTCGTAATTATATCATCTGTTTTTTTAAGTGAAAGGATTCACATTATATAGAACTTTTTTTGTTTTTAGTTATGCCTGCTATCTCTATTTCAATAAAGGAATAGCTTATACATACTTATCTGAAATAACTTGGTTAGTTGGTCTTTTATTAGTTATTCGGAATTTTCGAAACCTTCAAATTCCTTGGGGTAAAGTTATTTTTATATACCTGATTCTATTTGCTATTAATGCATTACAAATGGCTAAAGGGTTTTTGAGCTACCCAATTCAAATGGTAATAAGGGATAGTTTTATTTTGAACTATGGATTATTCATGTTTATTGTTTTTTTGTTTTGGGATGAAAAAGACATTCTATTTAACGATTTAGTAGGCATATATAAATATTTTCCATTAATAGTTACAAGCACTTTTTTAATAGGTAGTATTTTTCCGGAGATTAAAAAATGGGAACTCTTTGGAAATATTCCCATATTAGTGTATAAGAATGGCGACATGGCAATCCATTTATTAATAACAGTGATGCTAGCATTAAGTGGCAAACTGAAATGGAATAATCCACGTTTTGCTCTACTGAATTATGTATTGGTTATTTATTTGTTTTTATTGATTGCAACGTTTAGCAGGGGGGGTATGCTTGCATTCATTGTTCCATTTAGTTATTTTATTTATCGTTCCAGAGAAAAACCTTGGATGCAAAACATAAAGAAATACGCAAAATTTGCACCTCTGGTATTGGCACTTTCTTTGCCCTTGTATTTAATTACAAAAGTAGATGTAACAGATAAAGACATTGGTCGCCAAATTGGATTTTCTCAATTAAAAGAGAATGCTGCTAGTATTGTTATAAAAGATGCTTCAAAATCGAATGATGGATTAGAAGGCAATGTAACATGGCGATTGATATGGTGGGGAAAAATAATTGATTATACAGTATTTGGCCCGCATTTCTTAACAGGAAAAGGTTTGGGAGTTAATTTATCACAAGACGACGATATACATGTAGAAGATGATTCTCTCCGATCGCCTCACAACTTTAGCATGTCTATTTTAGCAAGATATGGTGTACCAACTTTTTTGATATGGCTAAGTTTCTTATTTTTTTTATTTCAGCCTTTGTTTAAGAAAAAAATTGCAGGGCCAATTTTATTATTAGGGTGTGGAATACTTTCCTTTTTTATTAATGCAAGTTTTGATGTTTCTTTAGAAGGACCTATGACTGCATTTCCATTTTGGTCACTAATTGGTATATATTTAATGGAACAAGTAAGCGAAAATGAAAGATCAGCGTCAGCAATACTGGATTAATCTCTTGGCTACTTTTATGTCACAAGCGTTTACAGCTGTATCTATTTTTATACTTACACCTGTATTGCTTGCAAACTTAGGTGAGCAATTATTTGGTTATTACGGAATTATCTTAAACCTAATTTTATTCTCAGCCATATTTGATTTTGGATTGAATATTGGATTATTGAGAAGGCTAATTCATGAAAAAGAAAAAGCTAGTTCACTTATAAGTACTTGTAGCATTTTTTTTATGGCTATGCTCCCTATCATTTGGGTATTAGTTTTTTTCTTATTGCAAAATGGGGTTGTAAAAAGCAGCATTACAATATTGCCCATGGAAAATATGTTGATTTCACTATTGATTGCTTTTTGGATTAGCATAAATACGTTGACTTTGCTATTTGATATTGTTTTGCAATCACTCAATAAAATATTTGTTGGTAAATTAATTCGTGTTGGTAAAATTATACTTGAATTTGGTTTAGTTTGGTGGGTTTCTGCTCAACAATCAGTTTTATTATTAATTACAGTTGTTGTAATTGTAAATTTGGCTTACTTGATTTGTATGTATGCTATTGCTAAAAAAGCACTCAATTTCAAACTGTATTTTCCTACTGACTTTTTTCAAACTATCCGAAATCATTTATCTTATTCAATTTGGTATTGGTTAAGTGCATTTGCGGGCGTTTTAGTTTATAATGCCCAAACTGTATTAATGGGTACACAATTAAATGCCACTAGTGTTGCAAAGTTCTTAATAATAACACGGTTTTACGAAGTGATTAGAATTGGATTGGCCAATTTTACTTTAATACTTTTTCCAACAATTGCAATGAAGGGAGCTAATGGTAATTGGGAGGAGCTATTTAAACAATTTAAAGCTGTTTTTTTAAGAATATGTTTGCTTGCTATTTTTACTACTGCAATTATGTGCACGCTAGGAGAACGCGTTTTTAAAATTTGGTCGGGATATACCGATACAGAAACTTTGCAGGTATACAAGCTATACACCATATTAATTATGTTTCTTGTGATTGAACATGTATCAATTGTTTTCCTTTCGGCACTAAAGCAAAATAAACTACCCACTTTAGTATCTTTTACCCAAGGTTTTTTAGGACTTTTATTAAGCTATTTACTAATGAATCGTTTTGGACTTGAGGGCGCTGTAATTGGCTCATTGATTGCATTTGGTTTAAGTAGCTTTATTTTTAATCCAGTTTATTTATTTTTCTTTTTACGGAAAAATATAAAAACATGAAGCATATTCTTTTATTAAGGGCACATGGAGATTTTATAATCACCCTTATAAATGTATCTAATAGTAAATCAATCAAGGATTTCTATATTCATGCCTCTGCACACTTTCTTCCACTTTATAATGCAATTCCTGATCAATATAAAAATACAAATCTCCAGATTGAATTTGTTGATTGGGGAATAAATTCTTCAATGTTTGGTTTGTATACCAATAAACGTTTGCTTCATCCTAACAGCATAAAAGAAGTAAAAAAAATTAAACAATGGTTACAAAAACAAACAATTTCTGATGAATGGATATTGGAGCAGGATACTCGTAAAAAATGGATAGAAACTTTTGTTGGAAGAAAGTTTAAACATATTGTATCTGGACAAAATATATATGAGCAAAACAACTATTTTTTCCAGTCTAAGCCAATACAAATTGATTACGATCCTTCCAAGGTTCAGCATATTTTAATATTACCCTCTGCTCGTTTGGCTTTTAGAAATATTCCCAAAACGCTGATTCAATCTATTCAACACTACCATCAACAAAAAAAGCAAGATGTTCAAGTTGCTTTTTTTAAGCCTCAGTTAATTGATTTTAAAGAAAACCTTAAAGCGTATTCATCTTATAATAGCTTTACAGAATTAATTAATTACATACTTGCTGCCGACTATATTTATACTCCTGATAGTCTTTCCGCTCATTTAGCTTATCTTTTTGGTAAGCCTCACACAATTTTACACCCCGCTAAAGTTTCTCCCTCTTTTTTCACTCCCTACGCATTGCAGCACAAAACGCATTATAGTTTTGCTGAATTTCAACTGTCTTAATATCTTCACAGCCAGCAAACTGCTTTTATACTGATGAATTGGACCTATTTGCGTAATTTTTTATTTATAGACTCTAGATTCAAATTTATTGGGAGTTTACCCAAATCTGGTAAACTTTTGGATATTGGTAGTTCTGATGGACAAACACTTACTCACTTTCACGAGGCTCGTCCTGATCTTAATCTATATGCTACTGATATAGAAGGTAAACCCGAAGCTTATCCAGTAGGCACCAATTTCTTTAGAGGGGATATTACTTCAGATACGCTACCATGGAAAGACCAGAGCTTTGATGGCATCACTTGTATGCATTTGATTGAACACTTAGAAAATTGCGATAACTTATTGCTAGAAGCTAGTAGGTTATTAAAAAATGGTGCATCAATATATATCGAAACTCCTCATCCTAAAACTACAGAGTTGAGTACAAGTAATACTGCAAAGTCTGTAAAATTCACTTATAATTTTTGGGATGATCTAACTCATGTGAAAGTTGTTCATCTAGAAAAATTAGCAGTAAGTGCAAGCTCTTTAGGGTTTACAGTTGAAAAAATAGGGGTTTCTAGAAACCTTTTTTTTGCTGCATTATATCCTTTTTCTTTTTTGTTGGGACCAAGAAAAAGAATGATTTGCAAGGTGCATTTTATAGGCTGGTCTGTTTATATAAAATTGAGAAAAAATGCAGCATAAATTAATATTTGATGTTGGTTTTCATACAGGAGAAGACACGTTTTATTATTTAAAACAAGGCTATAATGTTGTTGGTATAGAAGCCAATCCACTATTGGTTAGTAACGCTCAAAAAAAATTTGATAAAGCAATTGAATCTAAGCAATTGCAATTACTCAATATAGGTATGGCTAAAGAAGAGGGAATTTTGCCATTTTATATTAATCTACATCTTTCAGAATGGAGCTCATTCGATAAAGAACTTGGCTCTAGAATGAATACTCAATATAAGAATGTTGAAGTTGCTTGTAAAAAATTATCAACACTTTTCGATGAATTTGGTGTGCCGCATTACCTTAAGATTGATATTGAAGGATATGATAGTATTTGTTTGGAAACCATAGTAGGGTATAATAATTATCCCGCTTATATTTCATGCGAGGCTTCGTCTATAGATTGTTTCAATTTGCTAGATAAAATGGGATACACTCATTTTAAACTGATTAATCAGTTTAGAGACTTTCGAGCGATCAATATTTCACTTGAAAAAAATCATTTCCTTACCTATCTTCAAAATAAAAAAAACAGGATAAAACTGCGACTGCAAAAGTTTTTACCATTTAAACATATTTTCGGTTCATCAGGTCCATTTGGTGAAGACACAAATGGAAATTGGTATTCCGCTGATGAAATCAAAAAATTATATTTCCAATTTTTTGATAAAGAATCCGGAAAAGGATTGAATGGATTCAGTTGGTTTGATATCCATGCAAAAAGATAAATGAAAAGATTACCATGAAGCGTGCTCTTTTAATAATGCAGTTAGATTATTTCAGTTATTCAACTTATATAAAACAAGAGTTGGAGAGGAGGGAATTTTCTGTAACTGTATTAAACGACCAATATCCAATTCATACTTGGGCTAAACTCATGGGTAAGTTGGGGAGCAATAAAATATTTACATCTACCACAAAAACAATTCAATCAAAAATTAAATCGAGTGAACTGTTTGACCTTATATTAATCATTCGTGGAAGATCATTAAGCAGAGAATGTGTCTCCTATTTAAGATCAAAGTTAAATGATGATGGGAAATTAGTTGGTTATAATTGGGATAGCTTTCAGTTAAATAGGGCACCACTAAATTGGCTTGATTTGACCGACTTTTATGGAACCTTTGATGTGGAAGATGCTCAAAATTACCAGTTGCCTTTAATTGAATTATTTGCTGCTTCTTTTCCTGATAAGATTCCTACAAAAGATATTGCATTCTCGGCTTTAATCAGCAACCATTCTAATCGATTGGCATTTCTTGATAAAGTTGTACAACAAATAAATCAAGAAAACATTTTTATCTATTTATACGAAAAAAACTGGGTAAGGTTTTGCATTAATTTTATCAAGTCGCCTTTACTTTATTTAAAATACAGAAAGCAAGTGCATTTTAGTCCATTACCCTACAAAACATTTCTCGAAAAACTTGCACGCTCAGCGTTTACCATTGATTTTGCCCACCCATATCAAACAGGTCTTACTATGCGATGCTTTGAGGCCGCTGCTTGTAAAACAAGAATTATAACCAATAATTCTTTCATTGTTGAATCGCCTAATTTGGGAAACGATTCAATTTTATTTGATGCTACTATAAAACAATCACGGTTTGAGCTGCAAAAAAAAATAAGTGCAACAAGTGGAAAATTACCGAATTACACTACAAGAAATATTCAGCATTTTATGGATGATCTTTTACAATAGCTGACCCCATTAATCCATTTTCTTTAAGTGCTTTAATTGAATCTCGAAAAAAATCAATTGTATTATTATCGAGCGGTTGTTGAAGAATCCAATCCACATATTTTTTCATTCCAATCGACAAACTTGTAGGCTCAAAAGGGTATATTGTTTTTAAAAGACTATTGTCTGCATAGTTACCTGCAATATCTCCGAGTCTGAATTGTGGTGTAAGTTGTATACTTGAATCAGACCTTAATAATGATTTTAACAAGTAAGCTACATCTGTTAATTTACTCAACTCTCCACTTCCTAAGTTAAATGTATTATCATTCAAAGCATCATTTTGGATGCTTTGCAAAATCAACATTGCTATATCTTCAACAAAAACAAAATCCCTCGTCAAATGTCCCTCTTCATATATTTCAACAGGTAAATTATTTCTCATTAGGTTGCTAAAAACACCGAGAACACCTGTATATGGATTAGATAAACTTTGCCCCGGACCGTATACATTCTGAAATCTAAAGACATCTGCTTTTGTCTGGGTATTTTGAAAGCAAAAGTTAGTTACCAATTGTTCCTGCATTAGTTTAGTCATACCATAAACCGAAACTGGTTGTAATG